>DATFGD010000090.1:0-8287 GCA_035249725.1 Burkholderiales bacterium | reverse complement strand
GCGCAGAAAGGCCGGCGTGTCATACAGCCGGCGTCGTGCGCGGAGCATCCATGCCCACAGCGTGATCCCCAGCATGACGAGCCACATCGCCACCATGGTGCGAAACGCGAAAAAGGTGATTGCGACCGGCGGGCGTTGGTCGCGAGGAAAATCCTTCAGCCCCCTGATGTGGCCGTCCCAATCGTGCGTGAGATAAAGACTCGCAAGCTTCGGTATGCCGATCTCCGCATGATTGGTTTCGTTTGCTTCATCGGGTATGGCGAAGATCACGGCCGGTTGTCCCGGGCCGCCGTCCCATATGCCTTCGATCGCGGCAAGCTTCTGCGGCTGGTGCTCGAAGGTATTGACGCCGTGCAGATCGCCGAGCACCGCCTGCAGCGGCACCAGCACCGAGGCGAGGAGTAAACCCATCATGATCATGAGCCGAGATTCCTCGGCGTAGCGGTTGTGCCTCAGGTACCACGCCGCAACGCCGATAACGGTGAACGCGGTCGTGAGGTACACGGCGACAACGGTGTGCATAAAGCGGTACGGAAAGGACGGGTTGAAGATCGCAGCCACCCAATCCTTCGGCACGAACCGGCCATCGACGAACTCGAACCCTGCCGGCGTTTGCATCCAGCTGTTTGCGGCGAGTATCCAGAACGCGGAAAAGAGCGTGCCGAGCGCGACGATGACGGCGGAGGCGAAATGCGCCCACGGCGGCACGAGCTTGCGCCCGAAGAGCAGCACGCCGAGGAACGCCGCTTCGAGGAAAAATGCGGTGAGGCCCTCATAGCCCATGAGCGGGCCGACGATGGCGGCGGTCTGCTCGGAATAGCGGCTCCAGTTGGTGCCGAACTGGAACGGCATGACGATCCCCGATACCACGCCCATCCCAAACGATACGGCGAAGATGCGGATCCAGAATGCGGAAATCCGCAGGTACGCTTCGCGCCGGGTCCACAGATAACAACCCTCCAGCACCGCGATGTACGAGGCCAGTCCGATCGTGAAAGCGGGAAGGAGAAAATGGAACGCGATGAGAAAAGCGAACTGGATGCGCGAGAGAAGCAAGGGATCCATAAATGCTCCGTTCATGCCCTTCCGATCTCGATGGGCTCGGATGCTACACCAAATGGGGTGGCGCCATAATCGCACCCGCACCGGCTTTTACCATCCCTCATTTGAGGCGAGTCCAAAACATCGGTTCGCGCTGCGCAAGCGATTTGTTATGTCGGACCCGCACGCTTATCATGGGCGGGTTCTATTGCCAGCGATCATAATCATCCCTTGAAAACGGACACGACATCGCCTGCGCACGACAAGCCTTTCCTGGTGCTGCTGGTTGCGGTGTCGCTCGCCTTCGCATGGATACTGTGGCCGTTCTACGGCGCGGTGTTCTGGGCGACCATACTTGCGATCCTGTTTGCGCCGCTCTACGTTCGCCTCGCAAATGCGATGCGGCAAAGATGCACGCTCGCCGCGCTTTCGACGGTATTGATCATCTTTTTCATCGTCATCCTGCCCGCGGCGCTGATTGCCGGGATGCTGCTGCAGGAAGGCTTTCAGGTGTACGAGAAGTACCGCTCAGGAGAATGGAACCTCGGCCAGTACTTCGGCCGCATGTACGATGCGCTGCCCGCATGGGTGACCACCGTGCTCGACCGCTTCCAGCTCACGACGCTCAGCGAAGTACAGGAGCGGCTCTCCGCGGGACTTTCGAAGGGCGTCCAGTTCGTTGCCGGCCAGGCGTTGACCGTAGGCCAGAACACGCTCGATTTCCTCGTGAGCTTTTTCATCATGCTGTACCTCATGTTTTTTCTCCTGCGCGACGGGCGCATGTTGGGGCAGCGCATCCGCGCAGCGGTTCCGCTGCGCGATGACCTGCAGCGCAGTTTCTTCCGCAAGTTTGCCGACGTCGTGCGCGCCACGATCAAAGGCACCATCGTGGTGGCGATCGTGCAGGGCGCACTGGGCGGGCTCATGTTCTGGTTTCTCGGCATCCAGGCGCCTGTACTATGGGCGGTCGTCATGGCTTTCCTGTCGTTACTGCCGGCAGTCGGCACTGCGCTGGTGTGGGTGCCAGTCGCGCTCTACCTCCTGGCGTCCGGCGCGGTATGGCAGGGTGTGCTGCTGATCGCCTACGGCGTGCTGGTGATCGGTCTCGTGGATAATGTGCTGCGCCCGGTGCTCGTCGGGAAGGACACCAAGATGCCGGACTACATCGTGCTCATTTCCACGCTGGGCGGGATGGCGATCTTCGGCCTCAACGGTTTCGTCATCGGGCCGCTGATTGCCGCGATGTTCATGGCTGCATGGGACATCATGGCCGCGTCAAAAACTCAGATGCGGTAGGGTGGCAGCCTGCCGTCATGGCGCGGATGGTGCCAGACGATCAAGCGTGCCTACCAAAATAAATGAACGACCGTCCACCCTTCGACAAGCTCAGGGCGAACGGTCGTTCACAGATAGCCGTTCGTGGTGAGCCTGTCGAACCATGAACGGCGTGGATTCATTTTGTTGTGGAATCTAAACGCGCTCACGAAAGCGTGACGCCGATCGCTGCGCCAGCGGCGTAGGTGATGCCGGCCGCCGCGGCACCGATGACGACCTGTCGTGTGGCGGAATACAGCGCACTGCGGCCGCTGAAGAGGGAGGTGCCAAGACCGATGACCGCGAGCGCCGCAGCACTGGATACGAGGCTCCATGCGATGCCGGTGGCGCCGGTGGCGAAGAAGAAAGGCAGGACGGGAAACACCGCGCCGACCGCGAACAGCACGAACGAAAACCCGGCCGCGCTCCACGGGTTACCGCCCATCTCGGCGGGGTCGATGCCGAGCTCCTCGCGCGCGAGCGTGTCGAGCGCGACGCGCTTGTCGCGCATCATTTCTGTGGCGACGCGTTGGGCCTCCTCGCGCGGCAGGCCCTTCGCCTGATAGATCAGCGCAAGTTCCTTGCGCTCCGCTTCCGGGTTCTCCTCCAGTTCCTCGCGCTCGCGTGCCAGCTGAGTGCGCGCGAGCTCGCGCGAGTTGGTCACCGAAAGCCACTCGCCCAAGGCCATGGACAGTGCGCCGGCGATGAGCCCGGCGAGTCCGGTCAGCAGTATGGTCTGCGATGCGGCGCCCGCGCCGGCAATGCCCATCACCAGCGACAGATTCGATACCAGGCCGTCGTTTGCGCCGAGCACGCCCGCACGCAGCTCGTTACCCCCGCCACGGCGATGCCACGCTTCGGCTCGCGCGATATCGGCTCCAGCGAGCCCCGCACCGCGTGCCCCGGCCGCAGCGCGCACGACCGCAGCGTGGCTGTGCTCGTCCGCCGAGAGATGGGCGGCGTCGGCCTGCGTTGCATACTTGTCGCGGTCGGCGTACTCGTTGGCCGCGATCGCCGGCAGTACGAACCGCGGTCCAAAGTGTCGCGCCAGGCGGCCGAGCACGCGCGTGCGGAAACTCGGCACGAACTTCCGCTCGCGCGCGCCCGCTTTGGCGAGCTTTGCCCGCCACGTTTTTGCATGCTCGAGTTCGGCGCGGGAGAGCTGCAGGAACAGGTCTTTGCGCACCGGATCGGCTTCCGCCCGGGCGAGTGCCTTGTAGAGCTCGGCGCCGTCGAGCTCGTCGTACAGGTTCGCCTGGTAGCGTGCAATCTCGGCATTCTTCATGACGATCGATTTTGCCTGGCTGGCCGCGCGCGATGCCGGTACACGATCGGCCGTTCGACAAGTTGAGCGAAGAGGTTGATGAACGGCGACACCATTGCGAAATCGAGCAGCGGCTCAACGCCGCGGCACGATTTTCCAGACTTCGCCGTCGGACGCGTCCGTGACGACGTAGAGCGCGCCGTCCGGCCCCTGCCGTACGTCGCGCACGCGCTGGCCGCGTTCGGCGAGCAGGTGCTCTTCGCCCGCGACGCGGCCGTTTTCGAGGATGATGCGCACGAGCCGCCGTTCGCGCAGCGCGCCGATGAAGAGGCTGCCGCGCCATGCGGGGAAGGCGTCGCCGGTATAGAACTGCGCGCCGGAAGGCGCGATCACCGGATCCCAGTAATAGAGCGGCTGTTCATATCCCGTGCGCGCCGTCACTGCGCTGCGGATAGGGAAGCCCGAGTACTCCTCGCCGTAGGCGACGAGCGGCCAGCCGTAATTGCGGCCTTTCGCGATCAGATTCAGCTCGTCGCCACCGCGCGTGCCGTGCTCCACCACCCAGTATTGCCCTTGCGCGTCGAAAGCCGCCGCCTGCACGTTGCGGTGCCCGAGCGTCCAGATTTCGGACAGCGCGTTCGGCTTTCCGACGAACGGGTTGTCCGGCGGCGCAGATCCGTCCGGCTTGATGCGGAGTATCTTGCCGAGATGGCTGTCGAGCTGCTGGGCGTATTTGCGCATGGCGCTGTCGGAACGTTCACCCGTTGTGATGTACAGCATGCCGTCGGGACCGAAGCTCAACCGCGAGCCGTAATGCATCGTGCCATCGTAGGTCGGCATCACGCGCAGAATGACGCGCACGTCCTTGACGCTGCTTCGATCGGCGCTCAGCACGCCGCGCGCGACGCTCGTGCCGTTGCCGCCTTGGCGAGGCTCGGTATAGCTCCAGTAGATCGTGCTGTCGGATGCGAACGCGGGGCTGAGGGCGACATCGAGCAGGCCGCCCTGGCCGCGAGCGTCGACCGCAGGCACACCGGCAATCGGCTTGCCGAGCTCGCCTTTTGCAGATACGACACGCAAGCGGCCGGTTTTTTCCGTGACGAGGAGCTTACCGTCGGGTAACGGTTCAACCGCCCAGGGTTTTTCGAGTCCCTTTGCAAGCACGACGACATCGAAGGCGACCGTCGATTGCACCGCGCACGCTCGCGTCTGTCCGGGGAATGCCGGGCGCTGGTCGGGTGCGTTGGCCGCACGCGTTTCGATGGGTTTGCACGCGCTGCTTTCGGCGCCCAGCGCGCCTGCGCTGAACGCAACGGCGTTCAACGTCGCTATGAGGAGCAGAGACCCACGCGTACAGGCTGACATTCGTCTAACAGGATGCATCCATAACGATGGCGAGTTGACCGCGCGTTGCAGCAAACGTTCCGATATGACCAGGATCACCGCCAACAGCCATGCCACCCGGCAGTATACGGTGTTCCGATGGCGCGCCCCTTCAACGCGCCATTGCGGCGCGTCGCAGCCATTTGCGCAACTCGGCCACCCACAGCACCGCGCTGCTCATGCCGGTGCACGCGAGCCACTGGTCGACAGTGAGGGGCACGGTGCCGAAAGCCGTGTTGAGCAAGCCTGCATTGACCACTGCCACCTGCAACACGAGCGAGATTCCGATCGCACCCCAGAGCCACGGGTTGACGAACAGATGGTGAAATGCGCTGGTCGTTTCCGAACGGGCATTGAAAGCGTTGAAGAGTTGCGAGAGCACGAGCACGGTGAACGCGGCGGTGCGCGCGTTGTCGAGATCGCGTGCGCCCTCGATGAGGCCGCCCGGCAAATACATGTCCAAGGTGAGCAAAGTGACTGCGGCCATTACCAGCCCGGTCTCGATTACGCCCGCCCACATGCGGGCGTCGATTACGCGCTCGCCCGACCGCCGTGGCCTGCGGCCCATGACGTCGTCGGTTTGCGCGTCGATTCCCATTGCGAGCGCCGGTCCCGAATCGGTGATGAGATTGATCCAGAGGATTTGCGTTGCGAGCAACGGTAGGACGAGCGCCTCGCCGTGCCCGGTGAGTCCGATGACGCCGGCGAGAACCACGCCGAAGAACACGGTGAGGACTTCGCCCATGTTGGACGACAGCAGATAACGCAGAAACTTGCGGATGTTGTCGAAGATGACGCGTCCCTCGCGCACCGCCGCGACGATGGTGGCGAAGTTGTCGTCCGCAAGGATCATCTTGGCCGCCTGCTTGGTGACTTCCGTGCCGGTGATGCCCATTGCGATTCCGATGTCCGCGGATTTCAGCGCCGGCGCATCGTTCACCCCGTCTCCGGTCATCGCGACGACATGGCCGTCGGCCTGAAGCGCATCGACGATGCGCAACTTGTGCTTCGGCGCCACTCGCGCGTACACCGCCGTCGTCCGCACGGCCTTGGCGAAGGCCGCGTCGTCCAGCGCTTCGAGTTCCGTGCCGGACAACGTTTTCGCACCGAGCTCAGCGATACCCAGGTCGGTCGCGATCCGTGCCGCCGTGCGCGGATGGTCGCCCGTGATCATCACCACGCGAATGCCGGCACGGTGCGCCTCGCGTATCGCCTGCGCCACTTCCATGCGGGGCGGGTCGATGATGCCGACCGTGCCGACGAATATGAGCCCGCGCTCGATCTTCTCGTCGCCGGCGCGCGCTTCGGCGGGTTCGAGCGGCCGATAAGCTACGGCGAGCGTGCGCAAAGCCGCGTCCGAAAGTTTGTCGACGTCCGCCAGGATGCGGCGTCGCCGCGCATCGTCCAGCGCGATCACGCTCATGCCGTCGCGCAAGCGCGTGCAGCGCTGGAGCAGCACGTCGGGCGCGCCCTTGCTCACGACGATGAGCTGATCGCCGTGCTCGTGATCGACCTCGACGCTGGACATCATTTTGCGGTCGGAAGTGAACGGTATTTCGCGGATCCGGGTGAAGCGGCGTGTGCGCCGTTCTGCAACGCCGAGCTTGCGCTCGGCTACGAGGAAGGCTGCTTCCGTGGGATCGCCGTGTATCTCCCACGACCCATCGGGCGCCTCGCGCAAATCGGCGTTGCCTGCCAGGCTGCCCCCGCTCAGCACGACGATGTCCTCGGCGAGCATCGCGCCGGAAACCGGCTCGCCGCCGGGATGCTCGACGCGGCCCTCGGGTGCGTAGCCCACACCGGTAACCTCGCTGCCGCCGGAGGCGGTCATCACCCGCTGGATCGTCATCTCGGAGCGCGTGAGCGTCCCGGTTTTGTCGGAACAGATCACCGACGCGGACCCCAGCGTTTCGACCGAAGAGAGTTTCTTGACGATGGCGTTACGTTTAGCCATCCGCTGCACGCCCATCGCCAGCACGAGGGACAGTATGGCGGGCAGGCCCTCCGGCACCGCCGCCACGGCCAGCGACACGCCGAGGAGCAGCACGGTGACCACGTCGCCGGCACTGCGGATTTCCGACAGCAGCAACACTGTGGCGACGACAACGATCGCGATGACGACGACCGCCATACCCAGCATGCGCCCGACGCGTCCGACTTCCTTCTGCAGGGGTGTCGGCTCCTCTCGCGTCGCTTCCAGCATTTCCGCGATGGAACCCATTTCGGTGGCCATGCCCGTCGCGGTGACGACCGCGCGTCCGGTGCCTTGGACGACCGCCGTACCCTTGAAGACCATGTTGACGCGGTCGCCGAGCGCCGCAGGTTCGCGCAGCGTGGCGCTGTCCTTGAGCACCGCTACGCTCTCGCCGGTCAGCGAAGCCTCCTGTACGCGCAGTGCCGCAGCCTGCACGAGGCGTGCGTCCGCGCCGACCGCGTCGCCTTCTTCGAGAACCAGCACGTCGCCGCGCACCAGCTCCGCGCTCGGGACGCGTCTCACCTGGCCATCCCGCAGAACGGCGGAGGTCACCGCTGTCATGCGCGCAAGCGCCGCCACCGCGCTTTCTGCCCGGGTCTCCTGCACGTAGCCGATGACCGCGTTCATGGCGACGATGATGGCGATGACGATCGCATCGATCGGCCAGCCGGCCATGCCTTCCAGCACCCAGGCAATGAGCGAGATGGCGATCGCGGCCAGCAGCAGATAAATGAGCGGATCCTGAAACTGCGCAAGCAGGCGCCGCCACCCTGCAATCGGCGGCGCGGAACGCAACTCGTTCGCGCCATCGGCGGCGAGGCGCCGCGCCGCTTCCGGCGCAGTCAACCCGTTCGCGATGTCGGTCGCAACCCCGCGGACGACCGCTTCGATCTCCAGGGTGCTGGCGACGTCGCTGCGAAGTTTCATCTGTCCGGATTTGTCGTCCGTCATGCCCGCAGTTGCATCAGGTCAGATAACGCGTTTAACGTCTTGCCGCGGTGAGCGCTGCGATATCATCGCCCCAGCTGCGACCGCAAATGAAAACCATGACCCCACATCAAGCGCTTTGGCTGTCGATCGGCGCAGCGATCGCGACCATAGCACTGAAGTGGAGCGCCTCGTGGGTCACCGGGTCGGTCGGCTTTCTTTCCGACGCGCTGGAATCGCTCGTCAATCTCCTCGGCGCGTCGTTCGCCTTGATCATGGTCACCTACGCCCGGCGGCCGGCCGACCCCGGCCACCCGTTCGGCCACGGCAAGGCGGAATACTTCGCTTCCGCGTTCGAGGGTGCGCTGATTGCCCTCGCATCG
>DATFGD010000089.1:0-2006 GCA_035249725.1 Burkholderiales bacterium | reverse complement strand
GCGTTATGCCGGCTGCATAGCCTGAGAACAAGAGCGTAGTTCACTTCAACTGCAATTGATTGGAGGGTTCAAATCATGTCCAAACGTCGTATTGCTGTTTTGATCGCCGGCATGCTGGTCGGTGCGCCGATAGGTATCGCGTCGGTTGGCGGTCTCGCGCCTTCGGAACCGCAGCAGGCGGAAATGCCGCTACAGGCTGAAGCGGATCAGGCGTCCACCGAACAAGCGCAAGCCGAGCCTTCGGCCACGGGCGAGCAGACCGCATCAGTCGAACAGCAGCCTGCCGAGGTGGGCTACATCGTGCCTGCGCGCCCCCGCACCCTCGCGGATGCGACGTTTCCGCCACTGCACAGCGATGTGTTTCCCCCTTCGACCGATGAGCGGCCGCTGGCCCCGGCCGTAGTCGCCTATCTCGAGCGGAAAGCGGCAAACACGCTGCTCGCAGACGCGGGTTCCGCGGAGCCGGTGTTTGCGGCAATCGATGAAGGCTGGCGCATGTCGCCGGTCCAGATTGCGTATTTCGACGCGGTGGAGTCCGCGCGCATCGCTGCTGCCGAAGACCGCATGAGAGCCGAGACGGAGGCGAGATCTGTCCCGTCCGGCACGCCAACGGAGACCGCAGCCGCCACGCCGATGGAGGCCGGTGTTGACCGCGTAGCAGGAAACGTGCAGCAATAACGACTCGCGCAGTTGGGCGTAGTCCGGGGACAGGCCCTCAAGCAGGGTCTGTCCTCTTATCAAAGGGGAGGAGATGAATACACATCGCGGTCTCAGCCCGCATGGCAGGCGCTATGCGGGCACGCTGCAGTTGCACGTTGTGGCCGCAGCCGTGTTGCTTTCAGCGGCAATGAGTAACGCTACCCACGCGCAGAACTATCCCGCTCGCCCGATCCGGCTCATCGTTCCGCAGGCACCGGGAAGCGCGTCCGACACCGTCTCGCGCATCGTGGCCACTGAACTCACGCGCGAGTTCGGTCAGCAGGTTGTGGTCGATAACCGTCCCGGCGGGGCGCTCACGATCGGCATCGACATGGTCGTGAAGGCGCCGCCCGACGGCTATACCATCGGCTTCGGTCCCGTGGGCGCGCTCGCGATCAGTCCCAACATGGTGCGCAAGCTGCCCTACAACGTCGACAAGGATCTCCAGGCGATCGCGCAGCTCGCGTCCAACCAGATGCTGCTCGCCGCATCGCCCACGCTACCGCTCAAGAGCGTGCGCGATGTGATCGCTTACGCAAAGCGGAACCCGGGCAAGTTGTCGAATGCCTCTTCGGGAAACGGCACACCGGGACATGTGGGCTTCGAGTTGTTCAAGTTCATGACCGGCACGCAGATCGTGCACGTGCCGTACAAGGGAGGCGCGGCCGGGATCGTGGATCTCATTTCCGGGCAGGTGCATCTCATGATGGAAAGTCAGAATTCCATCACGCCGCACGCCAAAGCCGGCCGCGTGCGCGGGCTGGCGGTGACGGGCGCGAAGCGCTCGTCCGCCCTGCCCGATTTGCCGACCGTCGCGGAAGCGGGCGTGCCCGGCTACGAAGCAAGCACGTGGAACGGTATCGTCGCGCCCGCCGGTGTGCCGAAGGCGATCGTGGCACGTCTCAACGCCGGAATCAACAAAGCACTCGGTTCGGCGACGATCCGCGAGCGCTTTTCTGCCATCGGCTCGGAACCGGTAGTCGGCACGCCCGAGCAGTTCCGTGACTTGATCCGCAAGGAAAACGCGAAATGGGCGGATGTGATCCAGCGCTCCGGTGCGAAGATCGATTAGCCCAGGCGCGGATCGCGACCCGTTTCATAAGCGATAGCCATAGGCGTTTCCGAAATCTCGCCGAACACGGCGGGCAGCGATCTGTCCAAAGTGAGGTGGTCTTACTTTATCTCAGGAGAGATTTTCTATGGCGGAACCCATCAGGATACTGGGCATTGCGGGAAGCCTGCGTAAAGGTTCGTATAACCGGTTGACCCTCCGCAATACGCAGAAGCTATTGCCGGAAAATGCCCAC
>DATFGD010000088.1:0-3130 GCA_035249725.1 Burkholderiales bacterium | reverse complement strand
GGCGGTGGCAGTGGTTGAGGCCGCCGCCGATTTGCGCTATCGTGCAGGCCGAAAATCCGCTCCCCTATCGATTCATGACGATTCCCAAGCGTGGCATGCGCCGCGGTCTCACCGCCTACGGCGATGAGGAGTTTTCGCTCTTCCTGCGCAAGGCATTCATCAAGGCGATGGGTTATACCGACGACGCGCTCGACCGCCCCATCGTCGGCATCACCAACACCTACAGCGGCTTCAACGCGTGCCATCGCACCGTCCCCGAACTGATCGAGGCCGTAAAGCGCGGCGTCATGCTCGCCGGCGGGCTGCCGGTGGAATTTCCCACCATCACGCTGCACGAGTCGTTCGCGCATCCGACGAGCATGTACTTGCGCAATTTGATGGCGATCGACACCGAGGAGATGATCCGCGCGCAGCCCATTGATGCGTGCGTGTTGATCGGCGGTTGCGACAAGACCGTGCCGGCGCTCCTCATGGGCGCCGCCAGTGCGAACGTCCCCGCCATCATGCTGGTGACCGGCCCCATGCTCACCGGGGAACACCACGGCGAGCGGCTCGGCGCGTGCACCGATTGCCGCCGCTTCTGGGCGCGCTTTCGTGCGGGCGACATCGAAGCGAGTGAGATCGACGCGGTCAACGCCAAGCTCGCGCCGTCCGCGGGCACGTGCATGGTCATGGGCACGGCAAGCACGATGGCGCTCTGCACCGAGGCGCTGGGCATGATGCTGCCCGGTGGCGCGTGCACGCCGGCGGTCATGTCCGAGCGCATGCGACACGCCGAGGCGAGCGGCGCACGCGCCGTCGGCATGGCTGCTGAACGCCTCACGCCGGATCGCATCATGACGCCCGATGCCTTCGAGAATGCGCTGCGGGTGCTCCTCGCCATCGGCGGCTCGACCAATGCCATAGTGCATCTGACCGCGATGGCGGGACGCCTCGGGATCGAGGTCGATCTCGATGCGTTCGACCGCATGGGAAGCGGGACGCCGGTTTTGGTCGATCTCAAGCCCACCGGCCAGCACTACATGGAGGATCTGGAAAAAGCGGGGGGACTCGCGCCCATCCTGCGCGAGCTTCAGTCCCTGCTCAAGATCGACGCGGTGACCGTGACCGGAAAGACGCTCGGCGAAAACATTGCCGCAGCGCCCGCGCCGTGGCGGCAGTCGGTGGTGCGCCCCTTGAGCGATCCCGTGTTCAAGGAGGGCGGCATTGCGTTTCTGCGCGGCAATCTCGCGCCCGGCGGCGCCATCATCAAGCAGGCGGCGATGGACAGCAGGCTCATGCGGCACGAAGGCCGTGCCGTCGTGTTCGACTCGCTCGAAGATCTCGCGGCGCGCATCGACGACCCGGCCCTGCACGTGGACGCCGAAGATATTCTGGTATTGAGAAGCGCGGGGCCCAAAGGCGCGCCCGGCATGCCGGAGGCAGGCTACATCCCGATTCCGAAGAAGCTCGCGCAGAAGGGCGTAAAGGACATGGTGCGGATTTCGGATGCGCGCATGAGCGGAACCGCATTCGGCGCAATCGTGCTGCACGTCACGCCCGAGTCGGCGGTTGGCGGACCGCTCGCCCTCGTGCGCACCGGGGATCGCATTCGTCTCGACGTGCCGGCCCGTAAGCTCGAGCTGCTGGTTGACGATGCGGAACTCGAGATGCGGCGTGGCGCATGGCAACCCCCGCACCCGCGCGGCGAGGACGCACGCGGCTACCGCAAGCTCTTTCTCGATACCGTCACGCAGGCGGATCGCGGCTGCGACTTCGATTTTCTCGCTGCACCGGCTACAATCCGCATTCCACGGTAAGCGTTTCGCGTATCGGGCGCTTGCCTTCGGTTCCTAAACTCAAAAACAGCGAACTATGCCAGCTTCATCGCGTATCAGGCGACGACGATTCGTCGTTCGCAGATCTCCTATCCATGGGCGCGGCGTGTTCGCGCTCACCCGCATTCCCAAGGGCGCCCGTCTCATGGAGTACACCGGCGAGCGCATCTCTCACGAAGAAGCCGACGAGCGCTACGGTGAGGAGCACGAACATTCTCCGCATACGATGCTGTTCGCCGTGGATGACGAGATCGTGATCGATGCCACGCTCCACGGCAGTTCCGCGCGCTTCATCAATCATTCGTGCGGTCCCAATTGTGAAGCGATCGATGAGGACGGCCGCATTTACATCGAAGCATTGCGCCACATCAAGCCGGGGGAAGAACTGACCTACGATTACAACCTCGTGCTGGAAGAACGGCACACCCCGGCGCTGAAGCGCGCACATCCATGTTTTTGCGGGGCGCGACGCTGTCGCGGCACGCTGCTCGGCCGTAAGCAGTGAATCACGCTTTCGGGATCGTTTTTCCGGGATCCAGAAAGGGCCGGGCGACGACGGTCGCTGCTCGTGCGCCGTCCTCGGGCAACGCGACCGCCACGGTCGTACCGATTGCAGTGTGCGCAAGCGGCAGCATGGCATAACCGATATTCTGCTTCAGCCGCGGAGACCAGACGGCAGAAGTAACGCAACCGATCGGCTCCCCGTCGTGTTGCACCGGGCAGCGGATTGCGTTCATCTCGATGCGCGGCCCGCTGATTTCGATTCCGACGAGCTTTTTCTTCACACCTATTGCCTTGATGCGCGCGAGGGCGTCCCGTCCGATATACGCGGCGGGTTTGGCCTCGTCCACGAGGTAATCGAGTCCCACCTCATAGACATTGTCTTCGAGCGTCATGTCGGCGCCCCAATTGAGTATGCCGGCTTCGACGCGGCGTATGTCGGACGGCCCCGTGGGGCGGATGTGGTGCGCGCGTCCCGCTTCCATGATGCGCTCCCACAGTTCATCACCGCGGCTGCCATCGCGGAGATAAATCTCGTAGCCCACTTCGCCGGACCACCCGGTGCGCGTCACCACGACCGGAATGCGATCCAGCGCGGTTTCGAGAAAGTGATAGTAGCGAAGCTGCAGTACGCTATCTCCGAATAGCGCGCCGATGACGTCCCGCGCCTTCGGGCCCTGTATCTGCACGGGTGAGACATCCGGCTCGCGGATCGTCACGCGCATGCCGGCGTTCAGCGCAACGCCGCGCGCCCAGAGCAAGACATCGCTGTCAGCCAGCGCAAGCCAGAAATGGTTCTCGCCCAGCCGAAG
>DATFGD010000087.1:0-3783 GCA_035249725.1 Burkholderiales bacterium | reverse complement strand
TATGGCCTCGCGCTGGCAAGCCCGGCGTGCGGCGCAGCGGAATTGCGCGACGATCGCGGCATCGCCGTGCGCCTCGCTGCGCCGGCGGCGCGCATCGTCACGCTCGCTCCGCATCTCGCCGAGATCGTTTTCGCGGCGGGTGCGGAGGAAAAATTGGTCGGCGTCGCGCTTTTCAGCGACTATCCGGCCGGCGTGCGGCAGCTTCCGCGCGTAGGCGATGCTTCGCGCATCGATATCGAGCGCGTGCTTCTGTTGCGACCGGATCTCGTTCTCGCCTGGAAAAGCGGCAATCAACCCGGTGATGTGCTGCGGCTGGAGCAACTCGGTGTGCCGGTTTTCGTCACCGAGCCCGTGCGCCTGCCGGACGTATCGCGTCTTATTCGTGCGGTCGGCGTGCTGGCCGGAACGCAGCGCCGGGCAGCGGACACGGCGGCGCGGTTCGAAGCGGAAATCGGTGCGCTGCACGGTCGGTTCAGCACCCGGCGCGCGATCCGGGTGTTCTACGAGATCTGGCACCGGCCGCTGCTCACCGTCAACGGCAGCCACATGATCAGCGATGTCATCCGTCTGTGCGGCGGACGCAATGTATTCGCCGCAGCGCCCATGCTGACGCCGACGGTTTCGCTGGAGGCTGTCCTCGCCGCACAACCCGAGGTGATCGTCGGCGGCGGTTCCGGTATCAGTGCGCGCGACTTCGAGGCGCAGTGGCGCAACCACCGCATCCCGACGCTGCAGAAGCGCGGGCTCATCCATGTTGCGCCGGACGAGATCCAGCGTGCGAGTCCTCGCATCGCTGCGGGCGCGCGCACCGTGTGCGAGGGCCTGGAGCGGTTCCGAGCGATGCCGCGCTGATTCCGTGCTTACTCCGGGCGGCGCGATTGCCACAACACGTCTTCGGTCGCCGCGTGACGGTTGAGTACGCGCGAGAGCACGAATAAAAGATCCGAGAGCCGGTTCACGTACTTGAGCACGACCGGCGGCAGCGCCTCGCGATGCGAGAGACTGACCAGCCGGCGCTCCGCGCGGCGGCACGTCGCGCGCGCAACGTGCGCGGCTGCGGCGGCGCGCGATCCACCCGGAAGGATAAAGTCCTTCAGCGCCGGCAGGCCCGCATTGAAACGGTCCAGTTCCTCTTCCAGCCGCGTGACGTGACCCTCGCCCATGGCCGAGTGTCGCGGCAGGCTCAGCTCGCCGCCGAGATCGAACAGTTCGTGCTGTACCGCGGTGAGGCACGTGCGCACTTCATCCGGCAGGGCCTCGGCGAGCAGGACGCCGAGCGTGCTGTTGAGCTCGTCCACTGCCCCGATCGCTTCGATTCGCGCATCGTCCTTCGACACGCGGGCGCCGCTTGCAAGCCCGGTCGTGCCCTCGTCGCCGGTGCGCGTGTAGATGCGCGTGAGTCGATGAGCCATGGCGGTTCGCTAGAGGTGCTCGTTGCGGCGTGCAGCGGGCGGCACGCGCGGCTCGCCGTTGGGAAGCGCGATGCGGCACTCCTGGAATATGAGCGCCTTGCAATTGCGGCAGATCTCGGAATCGAGCTTGGGATAGATCGAGGCGATGGCCCGCGTCTTCACCGGAAAGACGTTTTCCCATCCGATGTCCTTCATGTAACCGCCCTTCTCGAGCAGTGCGCGCGGCGCGTCCTTGAGCCGGTAGAAATAGAGCCCGCCGCCCATTCTGCGCCGGCGCCGCGCCTCGCGCGCCAGCATCTCGGCCCCCGCGATGTCGATGAAGTTGATGCCGCTCGCCACGATGAGCACGTGCTTCTGTCGCGGATTGGTCTCGTCGATCTGCTCGAGGTGTCCCTGAACGTGGTCCACTGCGCCGAAGAAAATCGAGCCGTTGATCCGCACCATCTTGAGTTGCGGGCAGTCCGGCAGCCCGCTGTCCGCGGTGTAGTGGTAGCTGTCCGGTGCGGGGTCCGGCTTTACATCGAGCACCAACGGATGCGTGGTGCGGGTGAGATAGAGCATGAGGGACAGCAGCACGCCGGCATAAATGGCGAATTCCAGATCCGCGAAGACGGCCGCGAGGAATGTCGCCGACATCACCACGGTTTCCTGCCGGCTCGTGCGCAGGATACTGCGCATGTGATGCAGGTCGAACAGGCCGTAGGCCACCATGAACAAAATGGCGCCCATCACCGCGAGCGGCAGGAAAGCGACGAGCGGGGCCACCGCAAAAAGAATGACGATCAGCATACCGGCGGAAAAAACGGCTGCGAGCGGTGTGCGCGCACCCGCCTCCTGATTCGCGCCGCTTCGGTTGAACGAGCCGCTGCTCGCATACGCGGAGAAGAAGCTGCCGCATATGTTCGAGAGGCCCTGGCCGATGAACTCCTGGTTGGAATCGATCCGCTGCCCCGATTTGATCGCAAGTGCACGGGCGATCGACACTGCCTCGGTCAGCGCGAGGATGGTCACCGCGAGCGCAACCGGGAGTGTGTTCTTGAGCGTGTTGGGCGAGAGATCCGGAACCGTAAGGGCAGGCAGCGCGGCAGGCAGCGCACCGAGCGTCGCGATACGCGTCATCTCCGATCCGAATATGAGGTTGAGACCGACGGCCAGAACGCTGCCGGCCACCATCGCGACGATCATGTAGGGAAAGCGCGGGAGGTAGCGGCGCGCGGCGATTCCGGAGAGGAGCGTCACTGCACCGACCGCCGTCACGTACGGATTGATGTCATCCAGATTCGCGACGAACTGACTCACCGTTTCGGGAAACGATGCGCCGCTCGTGATATCCACACCGAAGAAATTTCGGATCTGCGCGGCGAAGATGAGGCAGGCGGCACCGGCGGTGAATCCGATGATTACGGTATGCGAGATGAAATTGACCAGCACGCCCATGCGGGCAAGCCCCATCGCGAGCTGCATCACGCCGGTGAGAAAAGTGAGCGTCAGGACGAGCTGTATGTATTCCGGGCTGCCCGGCGCCGCGACCGGACTCAAACTCGCGAAGATTACGATCGAAATGACGTTGGTCGGGCCGGACACGAGATGCCAGGAGGAGCCGAACAGCGCCGCGACGACCGCCGGCACCATGGCGGCATAAAGCCCGTACTGCGGTGGCATGCCGGCGAGCGTGGCAAAGGCGACGCCCTGGGGCAGGACGATCGCCGCGCCGACGAGACCGGCCATCGTGTCCGCGCGCAGCGTCTCACGGGTAATCAGCGCGCGCCAGCGCAGAAACGGAAAAATTTTGAGCAGCCAGGGATGCAAACGCGCGGAGGAATTCACTATGTCGAGCACGACGGTGCGCCGCCTTGCATTATCGGGCATCGCGCCGAGTGCCGCAACGCTTCGGCCCGGCGCGAGCGCAGCACGCGTTTCATTATGTCAGGCGCTCGGATATACTAACGCCCGCAAAACCGACCGTTATCGAGAAAAATGCCACATGAATTTCGCGATCATTCCTTTCGTCGTCTTTATATTCGCAGCGGGCCCGCTTGCTGCCGCGGAAGGCAACGCTGCCGCGGGCAACGAGAAAAATTCCATGTGCGCGGGCTGCCACGGCATACCGGGCTACAAGACGGCGTTCCCCGAGGTGTACAGCGTGCCCAAGATCGGCGGCCAGCACGCGGCATATATCGTTAAGGCGCTGCAGGCTTACAAGTCGGGTGAGCGCACGCACCCCTCCATGCGCGCGATAGCTGCCACGCTCTCGGAGCAGGACATGGCGGACCTTGCGGCGTATTACGCCGCCGCGCAGTCGCAGTCGGCCGCGAAGTGAGTGTGAGGGGAATGGTGATGAACAAGCATGTTTTGATCGCGATCACGATGG
>DATFGD010000086.1:0-2150 GCA_035249725.1 Burkholderiales bacterium | reverse complement strand
CCCAGATTCGCTCTCACGGCTGGCGTGGCCACGTGCGCGGCGGACACCGACATGAGTGTATGACCGTCGGGATTGGCGCTGGCGACGATGCGCGCACCGATCATGCCGCCTGCGCCGGGGCGGTTATCCACGACCACCTGTTGTCCGAGCGCGTCGCCCAGCCTGGGCGCAACGAGGCGGGCGACGATGTCCGGTTGTCCGCCTGGCGTGAACGGTACGACGACGCGGATCGGCCGGGTCGGATAGGTCGCGGGGCGCTCGGCAGCTTCCGCCATCGAGACCGCAGCAGCGAACGCAATGAATACGAGCGCGTTGCCGGCCGCGCGATTGAGTGGAGTCATGGCCATTTTTTTCTCCTCATGCCGATCGGCTTGCGCTCGCAACGCCCCTCGTGGTCGGTGCAGCTTTGGCCGGTAAGTATTGCATAACCGGCCGTGGTAAGGTTACGGGCTCCAAGCGATCCATGAGGAAAGGCAACAAACCATGCGTATTGAAAAAGTGGGCTTGATGACGCCCGGCGACATGGGACAGGCGGTGGCGATGCAGATCAAGGCGCGCGGATTCACGGTTTGCACGGCGCTCGAGGGACGTAGCGAGCGCAGCCGTACCCTTGCGCGCGAAGCCGGCTTGAATGACGTCGGCACAGTCGCGCGGCTCGTCGCCGAGTGCGAAGTCGTGCTCTCCGTCATGAATCCCGGCGCAGCGCTCGACTTTGCGCGCGAGGCGGCGAACGCGATCCGCGCGGGACGGCACCGCACGCTGATCGCGGACTGCAACGCGATCTCGCCCGATACGGTGCACGAAATCGCGGCACTGATCGAAGCCGCGGGCGGGCGCTTTATCGATGGCGGCATAATCGGGCCGCCGCCGCGCGGCAAGGCGAAGACCAATCTGTATGTTTCGGGGCCTGGCGCCTGCGACCTCGAAGCGCTCGCAGGTCCGCAGCTCGCCGTGCACGTGGTGAGCGAACGCATCGCGGACGCAAGCGCGCTCAAGATGTGCTACGGCGCGCTCAACAAGGGCACGCAGGCGTTGTGGCTCGAAGTCCTCGTCGCGGCACAGCGCCTCGGCGTCGATCGCCTGCTCGAAGAGCAGTTGCGGCAGTCGCGTGCGGACCTTTACGACTGGGCGCTCGGCCAGTTCCCCATTCTGCCGCCCAAGGCTTATCGTTGGGTGCCGGAGATGCTGGAGATCTCCAAAACCATGGGCAGTGCGGGCATCACGCCCAAGGTGTTCCAGGGCGCAGCGGACATCTACCAGTTCGTGGCCGGCACGCCGCTCGGCAAGGAAACGCCGGAGAACCGCGACAAGTCGAGGACGGGCAACGACGTCGTGCGCTCGCTCGCGCACGACCGGGCGCGCTAGTATCCGAGCGAGCGGTCCACTGCGGTAAGAAGCGGCTTGCCTTCGAGAAAACGCGCGGCGTTCGCGACGAACACTTCGGCGACCGCCTCATCGCGCGTTGGGTGCAGTCCGCCGATGTGCGGCAGTACGGTAATCCCCGCCGTAGCCCAGAACGGATGATCGCCCGGCAAGGGCTCCCTGCGAAATACATCGAGCACGGCGCCCGCAATGGTCCGCGAGCGGACCGCCTCGACAAGATCGGCATCGACCACCAATGCGCCGCGTGCGAAGTTGAGCAGATAGGCGCTACGCCGCATCGTGCGGAAGCGCCGAGCGTCCATGAAGTTCTCCGTCTCTGCAGTGGAGGGCAGCAGCAGCAGAACGAAATCGGACGCGTCGAGCACTTCGTCCGTTGCGTCAGGTGGATAGACTTTGGCCACGTGCGGGAGCGGTGCGGGCGAGCGCTTGGTGCCGATCACCTTCATTTCGAGCGCGTGCGCCTTGCGCGCGAGTTCCTGACCGACGGCGCCGAGACCGAGGATGCCGAGCGTCTTGCCGGCGAGCGGCTCCGAAATACGCCGCGACCAGCGGTTCTCCTGCTGATCGAGCACGCACTGGAGCAAAGGTTTCGTCAGGAAGAAGAGCGCCGCCAGTATGTTCTCCGGCATCTGTATGCGGTGCGCCCCGCGTGCGCACGCAAGCAGCACGTCGCCGCGTAACTGGGGATCGTTGAGCCAATTCTCCATGCCGGCCGTCGTGCTCTGGATCCAGCGCAGCTTCGGCATCGCACCGAGGAGTCCGGGCGC
>DATFGD010000085.1:0-2293 GCA_035249725.1 Burkholderiales bacterium | reverse complement strand
GAGTACCGGCGCTCTCTGCGCATAAAGCCCATGCTGGCACCGACGTCCAAAGATTCATTGTGTTGGTACGGGAAGCAGAAATACTCTATTTGGATTATTCGCCACGTCCTGTCATTCGCGCGGCTCACCGGGAACGAAGCTTTATCTGACACGCCATATATCCGGTTTGGGTGATACCGGATGAGGGAGTGATTGCGAGCGGCGTGGCGGTTTCGATTACACTGCGTGCAAGGAGCAGTTGCATGTCGAAAGTCGCAGTCATCGGTAATACCGCGCGCGCGATCGGCGCCGTGTGCGCGGCGGATCTCACGCTGTCCCGCCACGCGGTGCGCTTTGCGGTCTTTCCGGAACAGAAGGATCAGCTTCCCGCGGTGCGCAAGGCGGGCGGCTTCACCGTCGAAGGCGATGCCAAACACCTCATCGCGAAGAAGACTGGCTTCGCAAAGCTCGACAAGATCTGCGACACCACGGCGGAAGCGCTTAAAGATGCCGAGGCCGTGCTGATCGAAGTCGACATGCATCAGCTCGAAGAGAGGTTTCGCGCGATGATTCCCGAGTTCGCGCGCAACGCGGTGGTGCACGTTCAAAGCCACGGTTACTGGCCGGCTGCGCGGCTGACACCGCTCCTGCGCAAGGCGGGCCGCGAAGACGTGCTCGTGACTGAAGCGCCCGCGCCGACGCATGCCGCGCGGATCGACGGCACGGTGGTGACACCCAAGGGACTGCGCAGCGGCATCCGGATCGCGACGGTCCCTGCATCGCGCTCGGACGAGGCGCTCGCGGTTTTGAGGCCCCTGTTCCCCGGACTCGCGGCGGCGTCTTCAGTGCTCCAGACCGGACTCGAGAACCTGAACCTGATCGTGCATCCGGCGATGGTGCTGCCGAACATCGGCGCCATGGAGCGCGCGAAGCAGGACGGCAGAAAATTCGGCTTCTACCAGGAAGGCGTGGTGCCCGCGGCGGGCGTGCTCGGCGACGCACTCGACGCGGAACGCAAGCGCGTGTGCGAGGCCTATGGCGTCGCGCATACGCCGATGGCAAGGGCGATCGAGCAGTACTACGGATTCAGGAG
The DNA here is from genome assembly GCA_035249725.1 of Burkholderiales bacterium. Lineage (GTDB taxonomy): Bacteria > Pseudomonadota > Gammaproteobacteria > Burkholderiales > SG8-41 > DSOT01. The sequence goes on along the minus strand of DATFGD010000085.1, from coordinate 1,221 downwards.
CAACACCTTCTACGAGGCGATGCAGAATCCCGTTTACAAATCTTTCCCGCCGTTCCAGCCCGACATCTGGCGCGCGTGGTCATCGGATGATTTGGGTTACGCCGTCGTGCCGTGCGTGCAGCTCGCCGAGCAGGCGGGGATTGCGGTGCCGCTGCACCGCGCGGTTGCGGAAATACTCGGCGTGCTGCTCGGCGTCGACCCTTGGAAGTGCGGGCCCTCGCTCGCCGACATGGATCTCGCAGGCACGCCAGAGGCGGTGAAGAAACGGGCGCTCGGCAAATGAATCTTCATTTCCGCGAAACGACCCAACGCCGGAGCCGTAGCGTCCAGGTTCTCGTTCGGCTCACGCCGCCGGCCACTTGAATACTTTGGTTGCCGTGCCGTGCATCATCATCTGCACGTCGGCCGCCGGCAGATAGGCCGCCGCATACTTGCGGATGATGTCGGCATTTTCAGTATAGGTGCCGCGGCTCTTGCCCATGGTCTGGGTCTGATCCGAGGCCCACATCAGGCGCTCGGCGCCATAGGCCGCGTGCACGCGCTTGATCAGCGGATGCAGGTCCTCGTACTCGGGCGGCGCGCTGCCCGACACCAGCGGCAGCGACGATACTTTCACGTGGACATTGCGAAAGCGTGCGAGCGACTCCATGGCCTTGACCTTGCTCTCGCGCGCTTCGCCAGGGACGGCCCAGGCGAAGTGGTCGACGATGAAGGTGAGGTTCGGATATTTCTTCAGCACCGGCTCCATCAAGGCCGGACCGCTGCGAGTCCAGACGGCCACCGCCATGTCCTGGTCGATGCACGCCTTCCACACTGGCTCGAAGGCGCCGTCGGCGAACATTTTCTGGTGTTCGGCTTCGTTCATCGACAAGCGCAGGCTGCACACGCCGGGCTGCTCCAGCCAGCGCGGGAGCAGTTTGAACTGCTCGGGCAGCTTGGGCACGAACCAAGCCATGACGCGAAAGCGCTTCGGGTATTTGGCCGCAGCCGCCTGGGCGCAGGCCGGGCTGCGATTGGGTGCGACACCGGCCGGGGAAATGACCGCACGGTCGATTCCCGCATCGTCCATCAGCCCGAGCATGCGCTCGGCGGGCATGGGATCAGGCAGGTGCGATTCCGCTCCCAGGCCCCATGGCTCTTCAGCAGTATTCGCATTCCAGATATGGACCTGTGCATCGGTGATCATGCGTTTCTCCCGGGGTTACGTTCGTGCGCCTTGCG
>DATFGD010000084.1:0-2792 GCA_035249725.1 Burkholderiales bacterium | reverse complement strand
GTCAGACCTGCGCCTTGATCGGGATGGTACGCTTCTTCTCCGCGCCGAACAGGCTCACGTCACTGGTGCCGTCGGAGCACCCGTTGCCAAAGCTGAAACCGCAGCCGCCGCGGACGTTGAACGCGTTCTCGGCGTACTCGCGGTGCGTCGATGGAATCACGAAGCGATCCTCGTAATCGGCGATCGCCATGACCTGGTACATCTCCTCGACCTCGTGCTGGCTCAAGCCCACCTGTTCGAGCACTGCGAGGTTGACGCGGTGGTCCACGTGCTTGCTGCGCTGGTAGGCGCGCATGGCGAGCATGCGTTCCAGGGACCGCACCACCGGCGCCGTGTCGCCGGCCGTGAGCAGATTCGCGAGGTACTTGACCGGGATGCGCAGCTGGTTGACGTCGGGGATCTCGCCGTTGGTCCCGAGCTGGCCGGCGTTGGCGGCGGAGCTGATCGGCGACAGCGGCGGGACGTACCACACCATCGGCAGCGTGCGGTACTCGGTGTGCAGCGGCAGGGCCACCTTCCATTCCATGACCATCTTGTAGACCGGGCTCCTGCGCGCCGCTTCCATCCACGCGTCGGGAATGCCGTCGGCGCGTGCCTGCGCGATCACGGCCTGGTCGTTCGGGTCGAGAAAGAGACCGAGCTGCGCGTGATATAGATCGCGGTCGTGTTCGACGCTGGCGGCCTCCTGGATGCGGTCGGCATCATAGAGCAGCACGCCCAGGTAGCGGATGCGCCCCACACAGGTTTCCGAGCACACGGTGGGCTGGCCGGCTTCGATGCGCGGATAACAGAAGATACACTTCTCCGCCTTGCCGCTCTTCCAGTTGTAATAGATCTTCTTGTACGGGCAGCCGGAGACGCACATGCGCCAGCCGCGGCACTTGTCCTGATCGATGAGCACGATGCCGTCTTCCTCGCGCTTGTAGATCGAGCCCGACGGGCAGCTTGCGACGCACGACGGGTTGAGGCAGTGCTCGCAGAGCCGCGGCAGATACATCATGAACGTGTTCTCGAACTGCGCGTACATGTCCTTCTGGATGTCGTCGAAGTTGCGGTCCTTGCTGCGCTTCGCGAATTCGCCGCCCAGGATCTCCTCCCAGTTGGGGCCCCATACGATCTTGTCCATCTGCTTGCCGGTGATCAGGCTGCGCGCACGCGCCGTGGGCGAGGCCGTCATCTCCGGCGCAGACTGCAGATGCGCGTAATCGAAAGTGAACGGTTCGTAGTAGTCGTCGATCTGGGGCAGGTTGGGGTTGGCGAAGATCTTCATCAGCAGCTTCCACTTCGCCCCCTGCCGCGGCTCGATGCTGCCGCTGCGCTTCCGCACCCAGCCGCCGTTCCACTTGTCCTGGTTCTCCCATTCCTTGGGATAACCGATGCCGGGCTTGGTCTCGACATTGTTGAACCAGGCGTACTCCATCCCGGGGCGGCTGGTCCAGACGTTCTTGCAGGTGACGGAACAAGTATGGCAGCCGATGCACTTGTCGAGGTTCAGCACCTTCCCGATTTGCGCGCGTACTCTCATGCGACTTCCCCCTGGTCCAGCGTAGGCTTGATCAATTGCTCGGCGACCGGCGTATCGAGCCAATCGATGCGGTTCATCTTGCGCACCAGCACAAACTCATCGCGGTTGGTGCCGATAGTCCCGTAGTAGTTGAAGCCGTAGCTCAACTGGGCATAGCCGCCGATCATGTGGGTGGGTTTCAGGACGGTGCGCGTGACGGAATTGTGGATGCCACCGCGCACGCCGTTCATTTCCGAGCCGGGCGTGTTCACGATCTTTTCTTGCGCGTGGTACATCATGACCATGCCGGGCTTCACACGCTGGCTGACGACTGCACGGCCGGTCAGCGCGCCGTTAACGTTGAAGAGTTCGATCCAGTCGTTGTCCTCGATGTTCGCGCGCCGCGCGTCGTCCTCGCTGATCCATATGCAGGGGCCGCCGCGGGAGAGCGTGAGCATGATGAGGTTGTCGGTGTAAGTCGAGTGAATGCCCCACTTCTGGTGCGGCGTGATGAAATTGAGCGCGATCTCGGGGTTGCCGTTGGGCTTCACGCCCGCCATGCCGGCGGTGGTCTTGAGATCCACCGGCGGGCGGTAGCTCGAGAAGCCTTCTCCAAATGCGCGCATCCATGGATGGTCCTGGTAGAACTGCTGGCGGCCGGTGAGTGTGCGCCATGGAATCAGCTCGTGAACGTTGGTGTAGCCCGCGTTGTAGGAAACCGATTCGGATTCGATGCCGCTCCAGGTGGGACTGGAGATGATCTTGCGCGGCTGCGCCACGATGTCGCGGAAGCGGATCTTTTCGTCTTCGCGGTGAACGGCGAGATGCGTGTGATCGCGGCCGGTCTGCCTGCCGAGCGCCTGCCATGCCTTCACCGCCACCTGCCCGTTGGTCTCGGGCGCGAGCAGCATCACCACTTCGCATGCATCGATGTCGGTTTCGATCTTCGGCATGCCGAAGGTCGCGCCTTCAGCAGTGACGAAACCGTTCAACTGGCCGAGTTGCTTCACTTCGGCCTGGGTGTTCCAGCCGATGCCCTTGCCGCCGTTGCCCACTTTGTCCATGAGCGGACCGAGCGCGGTAAAGCGCTTGTAGACGTTCGGGTAGTCACGCTCGATCACGACCATCTGCGGCGCGGTCCTGCCCGGGATCAGCTCGCACTCGCCTTTCTTCCATTCCTGCACGCCGAAGGGCTGCGCCAGCTCCGCAGGCGTATCGTGCATGAGCGGCGTGAGCACCAGCTCCTTCTCGAGGCCCAGGTGGCCGGCACACACTTCGCTGAATTTTT
>DATFGD010000083.1:0-4176 GCA_035249725.1 Burkholderiales bacterium | reverse complement strand
CGCGCAGCATGAGCTTGTAATCCCCGACGATCGATACCGGTGCGTCCGCTGCAGGCAGCTCGGCCTCGATCCGCACCTCGGAAAGGCGCGCCAGCGCCGAAAGATACGGGGCAAACACCGCGAGCCGCTCGCGATCGCCCTGCACGAGCAACGGCACTTTCTGCGACGGCCCGATGTTCATCTCCGCGCGCAGCGTGCGGCACGCCGCCACCATTTGTTTCAGCGTCTCGACCTCGCGCTCCGCTGCTTCGTCGACCCGTCCGGCATCGGGCTCGGGATACCGCTGCAGCATGATCGTGGGCCCGGTCTTGCCTGCGAGGGGTGCGACGCGCTGCCACAGCTCCTCGGTAATGAACGGGATGACGGGATGTGCGAGCCGCAGGATCGATTCCAGCACGCGCGTGAGCGTGCGGCGGGTCGCACGGCACTGTGCCTCCTCCCCGCCCGCGAGCTGCACCTTCGCAAGCTCGACATACCAGTCGCAATATTCGTCCCACACCAGCTGATAGATCGACCGCGCGAGGTTGTCGAAGCGATAGTCGCGCAACGCATCGTGCGCTTCACCTTCGGCGCGCTGCAATCGGCTCACCATCCAGCGGTCTATGAAAGACATATCGCTCATCCCGGAGTCTTCTCGCGCGGGGAGCAGGGAGCTATCACCTTGGGCGACAGGCGGAGGCGCGGATAGAGGCGCCGTATCCTTGCCCTCGCAGTTCATCAGCACGAAGCGCGTGGCGTTCCACAGCTTGTTGCAGAAGTTGCGATAGCCGTCGCAGCGGTTGAGATCGAACTTGATGTCGCGCCCGGGGGAGGCCAGGCTCGCGAAGGTGAAGCGCAGCGCATCGGTCCCGAATGCAGGTATGCCGTCGGGAAATTCTTTGCGCGTGCGCTTCTCGATCGTCTCGGCCTGCCGCGGGTCCATGAGGCCGGAGGTGCGTTTCGCAACCAGCGCCTCGAGATCGATGCCGTCGATGAGGTCGATGGGGTCGAGCACGTTGCCCTTCGACTTCGACATCTTCTGCCCTTCGGCATCGCGGATGAGCCCGTGCACGTAGACTTCGCGAAACGGCACCTTGCCCGTGCAGTAGAGCGTCATCATCACCATGCGCGCGACCCAGAAGAAAATGATGTCGAATCCGGTGACGAGCACGGAGGAGGGCAGGTAGAGATCGAGCGCGGGGTTCGACCGCTGCGGGTAGCCCGGCGTCCAGTCGAGCGTCGAGAACGGCCACAGCGCAGATGAAAACCACGTGTCCAGCACGTCTTCGTCGCGCTTGAGTTCCGCGGCCATGACGGCCTCGCCGGCCTGTATGCGCCTCGCCCGCGCCTCGTCGTACTTCGCCTGCGCTTCCTCCTTGCTGCGCGCAACGTAGACGTTGCCTTCCGGGTCGTACCACGCCGGGATGCGGTGACCCCACCAGAGCTGACGCGAGATGCACCAGTCCTGGATGTGGGTGAGCCACTGGTTGTACGTATTGGCCCAGTTTTCCGGGACGAATCGCACCTCGCCGCGCGCAACGACATCCAACCCGGCGCGGGCAAGCGTGTCCATCTTCACGAACCACTGATCGGTCAGAAGCGGTTCGACCACCGCATCGGTGCGCCCGCAACGCGGCACCATCAGCTTGTGCACTTTCGCGTCGGCGAGGAGCCCCTGCTCCTGGAGATCCGAAAGAATCTGCACGCGCGCGTCGAACCGGTCGAGACCCCGATACACGGCCGGCGCATTCTCGTTGATCTTCGCGTCCAGCGTGAAGATGTTCAGCGGCTCGAGTCCGTGGCGCAGCCCGACCTGATAATCGTTGAAGTCGTGCGCAGGCGTGATCTTGACGCAGCCGGTGCCGAATTCGGGATCGACGTATTCATCCGCGATTACCGGTATCGTGCGCCCGCTCAACGGCAATATCACGCGCGCGCCGATGAGGTGCTTGTACCGGGCATCTTCCGGATTCACCGCGACCGCGACGTCGCCCAGCATCGTTTCCGGCCGCGTCGTCGCGACTTCGACATGGCCTTCGCCGTCTGCGAGCAGGTAGCGGATGAACCAGAGGTGGCTCTCTTCCTCGTGCGATTCGACCTCGAGATCGGACACCGCCGTTTTGAGAACCGGGTCCCAGTTGACGAGCCGCTTGCCGCGATAGATGAGGCCGTCTTCATACAGCCTCACGAACACTTCCGTCACGGTGCGCGAAAGGCCTTCGTCCATCGTGAAACGCTCGCGCTCCCAGTCGCACGAGGCACCGAGCCGGCGCATCTGGCGCGTGATCGTCGATCCCGACTGTTCCTTCCATTGCCACACGCGTTCCTCGAACGCCTCACGCCCGATCGTGCGGCTCGACGTGCCTTCGGCTTCGAGCTGGCGTTCCACCACGATCTGCGTTGCGATGCCGGCGTGATCCGTGCCCGCCTGCCACAGCGTGTTGTAGCCGCGCATGCGGTGATAGCGGATGAGCGCGTCCATCAAGGTGTGCTGAAAGGCGTGCCCCATGTGCAGCGTGCCCGTTACGTTGGGCGGCGGCAGCAGGATGCAGTAGCTGCGCGGATTGGCCGCGTCGAGCCCGGCGCGGAAGTAGCCGTTTCGCTCCCACGCGGGATACCAGCGCGCCTCGATCGCTGCCGGCTCAAAGCTCTTGGCAAGTTCCATGCGCGCGGGGAGGGAGCGGGATGCGGAAAAAGCGGGGATTATACCGGAGGCAGTTGTGGGTTCCGGCTGCCCGGAACGCCGGTCTTCGAGTGCAAGCCGCACGTCGCCCAGCTCCTTGCGCAGGGTCTCCTGCACCGAAGCGCGCACGATGTGGCCGATGTTGGCGTTCAGCTCACGCGAGATCTTGTTGAGCGCCTGGTCGAGCACCGCGCCGATCTCCGGCATGAAGCGTCCGTGCACGATGCTGGCGATCTGCTCGTCGAGTTCTTTCTTGAGCTTGAGGTGCACGCTGTGTTCCAGGTTCTGAGCCTGCACGCGCGAGATCACTTCCACCTCAGGCGGTGGCGATTCGTCCGGGATTTCAGCGGCGGGTGGAATCGAGTGCTCTTCCGCGGTTTCGGTGGCAGGCGGAATCGGCTGTGGCTGTGAATCCACAGAAACGGATCGATCTTCTTCCGGAGATTCGACGACCGGCGGAACCTCTTCTGCGGCTTCGATGGTGGGGGGAATCGCTTGCGCTTCTGAATCCGCAGAAATGGCAGGTTCCCGAGGCTCGACGACGGGTGGCACCGACTGCTCTTCCGGGGATTCGACGATGGGTGTAACCGACTGCTCTTCCGGGGGTTCGGGTGCCGGCGGAATCGATTGCGCTTGCGCGGCTTCGGGGACGGGCGCGGCAGCTTGCGTCTCCATGGGTTCCAGCACGGCCGGGATCGAATCGTCTTTCGCGTTTTCCGTGGTCTTCGAGATTTCGCTTTCTATCGGCGGTGCTGGAGACAGCGAGAGAGTCGCCGTTTCCACTGGCGCATGCGGTGCCGGTTGAGGGGCGTCCGATTCTTTGGCTGTTTCGCTTGCGGCCGGGATTACGCTTTCCATCACCGGTGGTGGGGGCGGCGTTTCCGCCGGCGCACGCGGTGCGGAAGTGGGGACCTCGACGATATCGGTCAGCGTCGGGATATCGGAATCGTCGTCAATTTCCGCTTCGGCACGTTGCGGCGGCGCTTGCGCTGCCAAATCGGGCGCGTTCCTGTGACGTGCGAGCAGCGCGTCGGCGCGCTTCAAAAGATCGTCGTTGTTCTCGTCTTCCATCGCCGCTGAAGCTAGGGTTGGCCGGCCTTCGAGAGATCGTGCGTGCGGATTTCGTAGCCGCGGTCGCGATAGAACTTGAAGCGCTCGCGTGCGAGACGGCGGTCCTCGTCTTCCGTGCTCACGATTTCAATCAGACGCCGGAAGCGGCTGAAAAGCGGCGGCCACTCCGTTTTGAGGTTGAGCAGCACCTGATCATGCGCCGGTTCCGTTCCGAGATAGTCGATGACGATGGGTGTTTCGGGCGCGAGGCGATCGCTGGCCATACAGTGCGGGATGAAGCTGATCGCAGGCGCGGTCCACAGCATGCGGTCGAAGCGGCCGGCGATGTCGGCGTCCGTGCAGGAAACCATCACGCGCAGGTCGGCGCTGTACGCTTTGGCGGCGAGCCGGCAGGCGGTGCGCAGCTTGTCTTCGACGTGCGTGTAAAAATCAATCTGCGTCAT
>DATFGD010000082.1:0-7707 GCA_035249725.1 Burkholderiales bacterium | reverse complement strand
GGTGTAAACGGCGGCCCCGGTATAGGTTGGCACCATCGCCGAGTCCCCCTCGGGGGACTTGCTGTCGCGCACCAGCTGAAAATAACCAAACGGCTGTATGGTGGTCGCCCCGTGGTTCATGACCTGATAGGTAACTTCGATGACATAGCTCGCACGGCGGAAGCGATAGATCTTGGCGGCGCGAACGCCTTGCGGACCGGAAGCCTCCAGTCGCACTTCGAGCACATCGTCGCCCTGGCCGAGCGTGTATTGCGCGTTTTGCGCGGCATAGACGGTGCGGTGGTTGGGCATGTCGTTTCCGATCAAGCCGCTCTGAGCAACATAGACGTGCTGCGGGGTGTTCTGGAACAGCACGAAATTCTTCGCTTTATCGACCGTATCCCGGTGTGCTTTAAATTCGAGTCGCCGCAGGTCGCCGCCGAGGGTGCTGACTTCAGCGCGGAGAATGTCGGTCTCGATTTTGATCGTTTCGCCGGTCGCCAGCGCACTCGTTCCCGGCGGCTTCGCTTCCTGGGCTGACAGCAGCTTGTCACTCGGCGTCGGCACGGTTGGCGCCACGGAAGCGCCGGGCTTGTCTGCGGATTGAGTCACGGCCTTAGGCGCCGGCTGCTGGTCGCGTTGCCACGCATCCAGCAAGAAGAAGACCGAGATGGAAAAGACAAAAAACAGAATCAGACGTTGCGAATCCATGAATCCCTTTTGACTTCCGGCTACTGCCGGCAGGCGCGTCCTTATCGTGGGTCTTCAGCCCCGTTCAAACCATTTTCGCCAGCCGTTCGTCGATCTTCACTCAGGCCCGGCAAGAAGCGGTCTAGTTCGCGCCGGGCGAGCGTGCGGTTCTTCCCAGACAGGTCAGCACGACAGACTACCACCACGTCGAGCCCGCTGAGAGCTGCCGCATGCTCGCGAAAGGCCTCTCGCACTATGCGCTTGCAGGTATTGCGGTCTACCGCCCTGCGAATCGCCTTGCGCGCGGCAATGATGCCCAGTCGCGCGGTCGGTCTCTCGTTTGCAAGGGCGCTTACTGCGAAATAGTGCCCTCTCAGAACGCGATTTTGCGCGAGCACGGCCGTGAACTCTCGGCGCCCGCTGAGGCGGTCCGGCCGCTTGCAGCGTGCCAGACGATGCGCTCCGCGTTATTCAGGCAGCAAGGCGAGCGCGGCCCTTGGCCCGACGCGCCCGGATCACCGCACGACCGCCCCGCGTTTTCATGCGCGCACGAAACCCATGCGTGCGCTTGCGGCGCGTCTTGGATGGTTGATAGGTACGTTTCATGGGCGGCCAGCCTTTTCCGATGTGAAAAAACCCGGTATTACAACCCCTCGCGTCGCATCGTGTCAAATCGCGCTTCTGTGGACCCGATCCGAGGAATTGTTGTGGATAACGCGTACCGAAAAAGTTAAAATTGGCGGTGATTTTCAGCTCTCCGCCACCAGGCGAACAATAACTTCCTTATCGCCTCAAATGAACAGCTTCTGGCGTTACTGTCTCTCTCACTTCGAAAAGGAACTCCCGGCCCAGCAATTCCAAACGTGGATCCGCCCGCTCAAGTTCAACGCCGATGGCAGCGTCCTTACGCTCATCGCGCCCAATCGCTTCGTACTGCAGTGGATCCGGGACAAGTTCCTCGAACGCATCCAGGCGCTGGCCGCGGGTCATTTCGACCATCCGGTGGAGGTCAGGCTGCTGCTCGCCGACAAGGCCCCGACTGGTGGAACCGCGACGGCGCTTCCGGTAGAAGCCTCCCCGACTTCGCCGCGCGTGAGCAACCGCGATATTTCGCGTCTGAATCCTGCATTCACGTTCGAGACTTTCGTCACCGGTAAGGCGAACGAACTGGCGCGCGCCGCCGCGACGCAGGTTGCTGAGCGGCCGGGCACGGCCTACAACCCGCTTTTCGTCTATGGCGGTGTGGGGTTGGGCAAGACTCACCTTATTCAGGCTATAGGCAATGCGTTGCACGCTCGCGCACCGGAAAGCAAGATTCGCTACATACACGCCGAGCAATACGTCTCGGATGTCGTGCGTGCCTATCAGCACAAGGCTTTCGACGATTTCAAGCGCTACTACCATTCGCTCGACCTCCTGCTCATCGACGACATCCAGTTTTTCAGCGGCAAGAGTCGGACGCAGGAAGAATTCTTCTATGCGTTCAATGCGCTGATCGAGTCGCACAAGCAGGTGGTCATTACCTGCGATACTTATCCCAAGGAAATTTCCGGCATTGAAAACCGTCTTATTTCGCGCTTCGGCTGGGGTCTGACGGTCGCCGTCGAGCCGCCCGAGCTCGAAATGCGGGTCGCCATCCTGCTCAAGAAAGCGGAAGCCGAAGCGCTGGTTCTCGACGAGCCGGTTGCCTTTTTCCTCGCCAAGCACATTCAGTCGAACGTGCGCGAACTGGAAGGCGGTCTCAAGCGCGTGCTGGCGTATGCCCGGTTCTCCGCCCAGGAGATTTCCGTCGATCTTTGCCGCGATGCGCTGCGCGATCTGCTCGCCATACAAAGCCGCCAGGTTTCGATCGAGAACATTCAGAAGACGGTTGCCGATTATTACAAGATCAAAGTCTCGGAAATGTATTCGAAAAAACGCAGCCGCAACGTTGCCAGACCGCGCCAGATCGCCATGGCGCTTGCCAAGGAGTTGACGCACATGAGTCTGCCGGACATCGGTGAAGCGTTCGGCGGCCGCGATCACACCACGGTGCTTCACGCGTGCAGAAAGGTTGCGTCACTGCGAAACACCAACACCGATGTCACACGCGATATCGCCTCGCTGCTCAAGGTTTTACGCAGTTGATTACGTGGGGACCTATTGTGGATATGCGGCGCTTGTCTGATGCCGGCCAGAACGGTTCACATCTCATACACAGCCTATTCCGCGCGCGCACACGGCGTAGACCGCGATCAGGCCCATGATTGCGCATGCTAATCGGGCTTGTGCACAGGGAAAGATGCGCTCTATTACTCTTACCAATGTAAGTACTCTCTTATGAAGCTCTTTCAAATAGATCGCGACGCGCTGCTTAAGCCGTTGCAGGCGGTGAGCGGCATCGTGGAAAAGCGCCATACGCTGCCGATTCTTTCCAACGTCCTCATTCGGAGAAAACAGGGCAACCTGTCATTCATCGCGACCGACCTCGAGATACAGGTGTCGACTGCGTGCGAGGAACTGGAAGGCGGCGGCGATGAAGTCGCCTTTACCGTCTCTGCGCGGAAGTTGCAGGACATCCTGCGCGCCTTGCCGGACGGGACAGTGACCACATTCGACTTGCAGAACAGCCGCCTGCAGGTTCGTGCGGGGAAAAGCCGGTTCAACCTGCAGACTTTGCCCGCGAACGACTTTCCCACGCTCGCAGATCCCGGGACACAGCTCGGCAGCGTGCGGCTCGGGCAGGGCGAACTGCGCGAACTTCTGGCGCTCGTGCAGTATTCGATGGCACAGCAGGACATCCGTTACTACCTCAACGGCCTGTTGCTGGTGCTGGAAGAAGACCGTATCAAGCTCGTCGCGACCGACGGTCATCGCCTGAGCTACATGGGCGGACAGATCGGGCAGCAGTCACAGAAGACCGAAGTGATCCTGCCACGCAAGGCCGTGCTGGAGCTGGCCAAGCTGCTGGAGCCTAGCGATGCGGCAGTCGAAGTGGAAATCTACGCGACGCAGGCGAAATTTCGGTTTGGCACCGTCGAACTCGTCACCAAACTCATCGACGGCAAGTTTCCGGATTACACACGCGTCATTCCGGTGAACTACGAGAAGCGGATATCGCTCGACCGCATCGTATTGCTGCAGGCGCTGCAGCGCGCCGCCATACTCTCGAACGAGAAATTTCGCGGAGTGCGTTGGATGTTGACCGCAAATAGCCTGCGGATATCGTGCACCAATAATGAGCAGGAGGAAGCACAGGAGGAATTGGAAGTGGAGTACGCCGGCGAAGCGCTCGATGTGGGATTCAACATCAATTACCTTCTGGATATGCTGAATAACGTCGACGAACCGACGGTCGACTGCGCGTTTGGCGATGCGAACAGCAGCATGCTGATGACGGTCCCGGAACGCAAGGAGTTCAAGTATGTTGTTATGCCCATGCGCATTTGAAGTGCGCGACTAGCCCAGGAACGAAATGACGGAAAAGCTTAAAGAGCTCAGGAATCCGGACGATTACGACGCGAGCAGCATCAAGGTCCTGAAGGGGCTGGAAGCGGTTCGCAAGCGGCCGGGAATGTATATCGGGGACACCAGCGACGGCACTGGGCTCCATCACATGGTGTTCGAGGTGGTGGACAACGCCATCGATGAGGCGCTCGCCGGATATTGCAATGAAATCACGATTACGATCCATCCTGACAATTCGGTGAGCGTGATCGATAACGGCCGCGGGATTCCGACCGAAATTCACCCCGAAGACGAGCAGCGGCGTTCGACGGCGGAAGTCGTGATGACGGAACTCCACGCCGGCGGCAAGTTCGACAACAATTCCTACAAGATTTCCGGCGGCCTGCACGGTGTAGGCATCTCGGTCGTGAACGCGCTTTCGGAGTGGCTGCGCCTCACCATACGGCGCGACGGCAAGCTACACCAGATCGAGTTCAGAATGGGTGAAACGGTCGCCCCGCTGAAAGTCGTGGGAAAGACCGAGAAGCGCGGCACGGAAGTGCACTTCCTCGCAAGCAAGGCGCTCTTCGGTGACATCGAATATCACTACGAGATACTGGCGAAGCGCCTTCGCGAACTCTCTTTTCTGAACCATGGCGTCCGCATCACCCTGATCGACCAGCGCAGCGGCAAGGAGGAGAAGTTTGCCTTCAGCGGCGGCGTCAAGGGATTTGTGGAGTACATGAACCGCGCTAAGAACGTCCTCCACCAGAACATCTTCCATGCGGTAAGCGAAAAAGACCGCATCACGGTCGAAATAGCGATGCAGTGGAATGACTCATATCAGGAGTCAGTGCAGTGCTTTACCAACAACATCCCGCAACGCGATGGAGGCACGCACTTGACCGGGCTGCGCGCAGCGATGACGCGCACGCTCAATCAGTATATCGAGGCCAACGAACTCGCGAAGAAAGCCAAGGTGGAAACCACCGGCGACGATATGAAGGAAGGGCTGACAGCCGTGCTGTCGGTTAAGGTGCCGGAGCCCAAGTTCTCCTCGCAGACCAAGGAGAAGCTCGTCTCGTCCGAGGTGCGGCCCGTAGTGGAAGAAGTGGTAGCCCATAAACTCATGGAGTTTCTCCTCGAGAAACCCGCGGACGCCAAAGTGATCTGCGGCAAGATCATCGATGCGGCCCGCGCGCGCGAAGCCGCGCGCAAGGCGCGAGAGCTCACACGGCGGAAAGGCGTGCTCGATTCGTTCGGGCTCTCCGGCAAGCTCGCCGACTGTCAGGAGCGGGACCCCGCACAGTCGGAACTCTACATCGTGGAAGGCGACTCCGCCGGAGGATCGGCCAAACAGGGACGCGACCGGCGCTTCCAGGCTATCCTGCCGTTACGCGGCAAGATCCTCAATGTCGAAAAGGCGCGCTTCGACAAGCTGCTTTCCTCCCAAGAGATCACCACGCTCATCAGCGTGCTCGGAACCGGCATCGGCAAGGACGAATACGCGCCGGAAAAGCTGCGCTACCACCGCATCATCATCATGACCGACGCTGACGTCGACGGGTCGCACATCCGCACCCTCCTGCTCACGTTCTTCTATCGCCAGATGCCGGAGCTCGTCGAGCGCGGCCACATCTACATCGCGCAGCCGCCCCTCTACAAGGTACGGCATGGGAAGACCGATCGCTACCTCAAAGATGAGCACGAGCTGAAACAGTTTCTGCTCAAGCTCGCGCTCGCGGAAGCGGAGCTTTACACCGCGGCCGGGGCGCAGCCGCTAAGCCGTGAAGCGCTGGAACAGGTGGCGAAGGAGTATCTGCTCGCCGAAGCGGTGATCGACCGGGTGAGCAAGATGATCGACGAAGAGGTGCTGCACGCGCTGCTCAAGCAGCCGACCGTACTGGATCTCGCCGATGAGAGCGCGGCTGTGCGCAGCGCCGGGGCGATCACAGCGCTGCTGTTAGGCGCAACCATCAAGGTCGATGCCAAGATGGACGAGAAAACCGAGCGCTACGTGCTCGCTATCAGCAAGACGCAGCATGGCATCGTGCACCACAGCTACATCGATGCCGACTTCGTGCAGAGCGGCGACTACGCGCAGATCGAGCGGACGGCAAGAGTGTTGCAGGGACTCCTCGGCGAAGGAGCGTATATCAAGCGCGGCGAACATACGCACCCCGTCCGGACATTCCGCGAAGCTATCGACTGGGTGCTGAACGAGGTGCAGCGCGGCGTGAGCATTCAGCGCTACAAGGGGCTGGGCGAGATGAATCCCGACCAGCTCTGGGAGACGACGATGGATCCCAAGACACGCCGCCTGCTACGCACCCAGATCGAAGACGCCATCAGCGCGGACGAAATTTTCACAACGCTGATGGGCGACCAAGTCGAGCCGCGCCGCCACTTCATCGAGAGCAACGCGCTGGGCGTGCGCAACCTGGACGTCTAGGCTGCCTTGCGGCGCGGCTTCGCGCGTGCTTTGGCACGCGTTGCGTGATCGGCGGCCGCGCGCCGTTTTGAGGGCTTGGGTGTGTCCACCGGTGGCGCGGCGGTTTTGGTTCCGGCCGCCTGGCGCGGTTTCCTTGCCTCGAACTCGAAGCTCACCGTTCCGTCCGGGCGCGCGACAAGATGGGCCTTGAACTTGCGCCCGTTGCGGCGTGAGACGAATCCTGTAAGGAGATCGGTCCGTCCGGTGGCGAGGAGTTTCCGCATCTGCTCGCGCTCTACCGGTTGCTGCAGGATCATCTTGCCGGACCGAAAGTCGCAGGAGCGTTCTGCGCCGAATGCCTTCTCGCATACGTACGAGACGCCGTGTTCGAAGATGCGCGCACCGCACTTAGGACAGGCGCCAAGCGGTTCCTGGCCGCTGAAGTCGGGCGCTTCCTCCGAGTCCGCGCCGCTGCCCTGACCGAAGTCGAATTCGAGGCGCAGGTCATCGGTCATCTTGAGGCCTGCGGAAAACGGCCTACCCTGTTTGCTGCGAAAGCCGGTGAGGGGACCGATGTAGCGCTGGCTGATGAGCTGCGCCACTTCCTCGGGCGACCACTCGCGCCCCAGCAGAACCGGCCAGATGTAGAAGTCGCAGGACTGGCACTGGAACTTGCGGTAGGTTTCCTGGATTACGCCGCCGCACTTGGGACAGGGTACCGGAACGGTGGCGAAGGCCTCGTCCGGAATGTCGCCGGTTTTCACGCGTGCGACCAGGTCTTTGGTGGCCTGCTCGATGTGATCCATGAACTTGTCGCGCGGCAGCTGCGCCTGCTCCATCTGCTTCAGCTTGTATTCCCAGTCGCCGGTGAGCTCCGGTGAGGTGATTTCGTCAACACCGAAGTGCTTCAGCGCGAACAGCAGTCGAAACGCCTTCCACGTGGGCTTAAGCTCGCGTCCGAGCCGCTCCACGTAGTTCTCGCTGATCAGCCCTTCGATGACCGTCGCGCGAGTGGCGGGCGTGCCCAGGCCCTTCGCCGCCATGGCTGCGCGCAGCTCCTCGTCTTCGACGAGCTTGCCCGCACCCTCCATGGCCGAAAGCAGCGTTGCCTCCGTATAGCGCGGCGGCGGTTTGGTCTGGTTCGCCATCGCATTCACTTCGAGCACGGCAACGTTCTCGTC
>DATFGD010000081.1:0-4030 GCA_035249725.1 Burkholderiales bacterium | reverse complement strand
CTTTCCGGAACGCCCGTTCGAGGCTGAGCCGTTTCTTGCCCGGGTGGAGGCCGTGGTCAAGGCACATGGTTTTTGCACCGTCGCCGTTTCCGAGGGGGTGAAAGACCAGGAAGGCAAGTTTCTGTCGGAGTCCGGCATGCGGGATGCTTTTGGTCACGCACAGCTCGGCGGCGTCGCGCCGCGCATCGCCGCACTCGTGCGAAACCGCTTCGGCTACCGCTGCCACTGGGCGGTCGCCGACTATCTGCAACGCGCGGCCCGTCACATCGCGTCCAAGGTGGACGTTCAGCAGGCCTATGCCGTCGGCAAGGCCGCAGTCGAGCTTGCCGTCAAGGGACGCAACGCCGTGATGCCCATCATCGAGCGCAAGTCGGACCGCCCGTACCGCTGGACGATCGGGACGGGGCAGCTCAAAGACATCGCGAACCGCGAGAAGATGGTTCCGCCCGGGTTCATTACGGACGACGGCTTTCACATCACCGCGCGCTGCCGCCGCTATCTTGCGCCGCTCATCGTCGGCGAAGACCCACCGCCGTTCAGGAACGGACTACCGGTATACGTGAGACTCCGGAATGCGCCGGTACCCAGGAAGCTCAAGACTGAATTCAGCATCTAGCAGAGAGGCAAAACGGCCAGCCGCACATAAAATGGCCGGCAAACGAGCGGCCCTCATCCCGCCCTCTCCCGAGGGGAGCGGGGAGCGGCGAGTGAAACCGGATTGTGATCCAGTTTCGTAAACATCAATAAGGGAGTGATCATGTCATACGGTTTGTTATTCGCGCTCATTTGCGCCATCGCGGGACTGGCCTACGGCCTGTACTCGATCAAGTGGATACTGGCCCAGCCGAGCGGGAACGACCGGATGCGCGAAATTGCCGGCGCCATCCAGACCGGAGCCACGGCGTACCTGTGGCGTCAGTACAAGACCATCGCCATAGTCGGCGTCGTGCTGTTCCTGGTGATCGGCCTGGGGCTCCAGTCCTGGCCCACCGCGTTCGGGTTCCTGGTGGGCGCCATTCTTTCCGGCGCAGCGGGCGTCATCGGCATGAACGTGTCCGTGCGTTCGAATGTGCGTACTGCGGAAGCCGCGCGCAAGGGACTCAACCAGGCGCTTGAAGTCGCATTCCGCGGCGGCGCGGTGACCGGGATGCTGGTCGTCGGCCTCGGCCTCCTCGGCGTCACGCTCTTCTACTGGGTGCTGCTCGGCAGCGCGCCGCATGGCGCCACGATCAGCGACATCGCGCACCCGCTGATCGGGCTCGCATTCGGCGGATCGCTCATCTCGATCTTCGCGCGGCTGGGCGGCGGCATCTTCACCAAGGGTGCCGACGTAGGCGCCGATCTCGTGGGGAAAGTCGAAGCCGGCATACCGGAGGACGATCCGCGCAATCCTGCCGTGATCGCAGACAACGTCGGCGACAACGTCGGCGACTGCGCCGGCATGGCGGCCGATCTTTTCGAAACTTACGCGGTCACGATCATTGCGACGATGCTGCTCGGTGCGCTGCTCCTCTCCAAACCGGAAGTCGCACCGCTCGCGGTTATCTATCCGCTCGCACTGGGCGGCGTATCGATCATCGCGTGCATCATCGGCTGCTACTTCGTGAAGATACAGCCGGGCCGGAAGATCATGAGCGCCCTCTACAAGGGTGTGATCGTTTCCGGCGTGCTGGCGACCATCGCGTTCTACCCCATCACCGTATGGCTGATGGGCGATATCGCAACGCAATATCCCGAGTATTCGGTCCTCAGGCTTTTCGGCGCGGCAGTGGTGGGACTCGTGCTGACCGCACTCATGGTCGTCATCACCGAGTACTACACCGCAACGGAATTTTCTCCCGTGCGTCACGTCGCTTCCGCCTCCACGACCGGCCATGCGACGAACATCATTGCGGGGCTGGGCGTGTCGATGAAAGCGACCGCACTGCCGGTGTTGGCGGTGTGCGCCAGCATCTATGCCGCGTTCGAATTCGCCGGCCTCTACGGTATCGCGATCGCCGCCACCTCGATGCTCTCCATGACCGGCATCATCGTTGCGCTCGATGCTTACGGCCCGATCACCGATAACGCGGGCGGTATCGCCGAGATGTCGGATCTGCCCAAGGAAGTGCGCGCGATCACCGATCCGCTCGACGCGGTAGGCAACACGACGAAGGCGGTGACCAAAGGCTACGCCATCGGTTCGGCGGGGCTCGCCGCACTCGTGCTGTTCGCTGACTACACGCACGCGCTCGAAGCAGCCGGCAAAGCCGTGACGTTCGAGCTTTCCGATCCGGCGGTCCTGATCGGGCTATTCATCGGCGGCCTGGTGCCCTATCTCTTCGGCGCGATGGCGATGGAAGCGGTGGGCCGCGCCGCCGGTGCAGTGGTGGTCGAAGTGCGCCGGCAGTTCAAGGAAATCCCGGGCATCATGGAAGGCACGTCCAAGCCGGATTACTCGCGCGCGGTCGATATGCTGACGCGCGCGGCGATCAAGGAGATGATCGTGCCGTCGTTGCTGCCCGTGCTGATCCCGATCGCGATTGCCGTGGTAATGAACCTGCTCATGGGGCCCGGTGCGGGCATCCGGGCGCTGGGCGGCTTGCTGGTCGGCACCATCGTCACGGGCCTCTTTGTTGCGATCTCGATGACCACCGGCGGCGGCGCCTGGGACAACGCCAAGAAATACATCGAGGACGGCAACTACGGCGGCAAGGGCTCCGACGCACACAAGGCGGCAGTGACTGGCGACACAGTGGGCGATCCGTACAAGGACACGGCGGGGCCGGCGGTCAATCCGCTCATCAAGATCATCAACATCGTGGCACTGCTGATCGTGCCGCTGCTGTAACCGCATGAAATACGTCTTCGAAGATCGCAAGGTCGTATGCAAGGGCGATTACTGGATCGCGCCGGACGCCATCGTGATCGGCTCGGTGGTGCTCGAGAACAATGCGAGCGTGTGGTTCGGCTGCATCGTGCGCGCCGACAACGACGTCGTTACGATCGGCGAAAACTCGCAACTGCAGGATGGCTGCGTGCTGCACGTGGATCCCGGCTATCCGATCACCATCGGTCGCAACGTCAGCGTGGGCCACATGGCGATGCTGCACGGCTGCACCATCGGCGACGGCAGCCTGATCGGCATCAAGAGCGTGATCCTCAACGGCGCCAAGGTCGGCCGCAACTGCCTGATCGGCGCGAATTCGCTGATCACCGAAGGGAAGGAAATTCCCGACGGTTCGCTCGTGATGGGCTCGCCGGGGAAAGTGGTGCGTGAATTGAACGCCGAAGAGATCAAACGCATCAACAGCGCCTCGGCGCACTACGTAGCCAAATTCAGCCGCTATCGCGCGACCTTCCGCCCGGACGGTTCCTGACGGCGCACTGAATAACCCGGCCGTTCGCCCTGAGGCTCTCGAAGGGCGACGGCTTTTGAAGCATCCTTCAGCCGAACAGCCCGCCGACGCGCGCGCCGGCGACGCGGTTCACGATGAACAGGCTTACCGCGCAAAGCGCGATCAGGATGACCCCGAGCGCTGCCGCCTGCCCGTGCGAGCCCGCGATGTAGTAGGTAAAGATCCCGAACGGAATCATCTCCCAGCCGCCGAGCGTGAGAAAGAGCGTTGCGGACGCTTCCTGTATCGACATGATGAAGGAAAACATCGCGCCCACCAGTATGCCTTTCCACACCAGCGGCGCCGTGATGTCGCGGAAGGTCCTCAACTCCGTGGCTCCGACGTTGGCGGCCGCCTCTTCCATCGACTTGTGCACGAGGAGCAGCGACGAGTAGCTGCTGCGCACGGTATACGGCAGCCGCCGCACGGCGAGCACGAGCGGCAGGATGATCCACATGCTGGTGAGCGCCACGTCGATCGCCGGCATCGGGAAGTGGAACGCCCGGATGTACGCGATGCCGATGGCGGTTCCGGGTATGGCGAGGATCAGCGTGGTCAGCGCGTCCATTGCGCCCCGCCCCACCGTCTTGGTGCGCGCCATGATCCACGCCATCGGCACGCCGACGACGAGACAGATCAGGACGGCGAGACCC
>DATFGD010000080.1:0-5696 GCA_035249725.1 Burkholderiales bacterium | reverse complement strand
ACCATGCACGCGCCGCACTGGCCTGCCCCGCACCCGTAGCGTGCGCCCTTGAGCTTGAGATCGTTACGCAAGACGTACAACAGCGGCGTTTCGGAATCCGCCTCCACTGCGCGCGGCGTACCATTTACATTTATCGTCACGGCCATAGTTGCTTCACGCTAACTCTAAAATTTTTAAAAACAGAACGTTATTCCGGATGCCGGTAACCTGTGCAGCCCCGCCGCGGGCCGGTGGGCCGGTCTCGTTTTTTGCAATTATTAGGACTATACTGAATTCGTGTCCGACTGCCGAATGGAGGACCCCACCCATGATGACCCTGGATGTCGAATCGCTCAAAGAACGTATCAATCAGCTGCACATTGAGCACCGCGACCTCGACGATGTAATCTCCCGACTCTCTCAAAGCGCCGCCCAGGATCAACTCCAGCTGCAACGTCTCAAGAAACGCAAGCTTTATCTCAAAGATCAGATCGCCCTGCTCGAGCGCCAATTGACGCCCGACATACCCGCATAGCGGACGCGCTTCGCTGCACAAATCCGCGCATAGCGGGTTCCGTTGTCCGCTGGCGAAGTCGTTCGGAACAAGCTGCCTTTCAGTGCGCCGCCCGGCGCCTGATCGACAACGCCACGGCTACGGCAAAGACACCGAGCAACACAAACCACAGCAGCGACCACCCGGCAATGGAAAGTCCCAGAAACGACCAGCCGGCTTCAGCGCATTCACCGGAGCCTGAGAGGATTTTCTCGAAAGCCTGGCTGAGCGGAAATTTCTTCAGCATATATTCGAGCCCGGGGCCGCATTCCGGCACGCGATCCTTCGGCAGATGCTGCAGCCACACGTGGCGCGTGGCGATGGCGGCGCCTGCACCGGCAATCAGCAACAGTACGCCGCTATAGATCGCGCTGCCGATTTTTCCCGGCCCATGCAGTGCAGCAACCAGAAAAGTCGCGCCGAGAGCGAAGAACGCGATCCGCTGCAGGATGCACAACGGACAGGGTTCCTGGTATTGCACGTACTGCAGGTAATACGCGAAGGCGATCAGCGATCCGCAGATCACAAAGCCTGCGGCGTAAGCCAGCCTGGATGCCGTCTTCCAGTCCATATTCAGCCGATTCCGATCACAAATACGCGAGCAGCCGGCCGCATGCGATCACGCCGACCCACAATCCGAGCGATACGGTAGCGTGAATTCGGGCGGCAGGCGGTGAAACTACGCGAGTGTCCCACTGCGTGACGCTACGGTACACGCCTGCATGAAAGATCGCCGCATTAATGCCCGCCGTGAGGATCAGCAGCAACTTGAGCTGGAAAGCCCGGTTCCCCAGAAAATCGCTCGCGTGCGCGATGAACATCAACAGGCCCGACGGCACGATCAGCAGCAACGCGCCCAGCGTCCACGGCAGCAGGTGCCGCGCCATCTCACGGACGGGCAGTCCGCGGGAGAGACCCAGCAGGCGCACATCGAACATCGCGATCGCCCCGACCAGAACGACGAAGCCGGTGATGTGGATAATCTCCACGCTCGGATAGAGCCACAACTCGTGGCGCATCGCCATCGCGAGCGGGGAGCCCTCGATCGCCATGATGGCAGCGGGGGCCGGCGCGTCGGTCATCGCAACTCGATGGTCTTTCCGTTTATGGCAATGCGCTCGGCACGCATCTCTTCCGGCTTGTTGCGATTGGGATAACCCATCACGGTCGCCTGCACGCCCTTCTTGAGCGATGCGGCAGGCAAACCGCGATTCGTCATGCGTGTGGGCGGCGCGAGCACGACGAGCCAGGCCTTGTCCGCCGTTTGCAGCCGGATATGGCCGTGCGGATGTTCGTAGCCCGCTTCCCGTATCGTACCGGTCAGGTTGAGCGGCTTCGTGCTGTCATATTCGCTCCAGCCATGGTGGGCAAACGCCGGCATGCTGACGGCGAGCAGAACGGCGAAGCGTGCTGCGGTGGGCATCATCTGATGTTCCCGGTGACGAACGGAGATGGTGCTAGTTTACCGAAATTCGCTACACTGCCGCACATGATTCCGGTCACTGCAGGCATTGCGCTGGACGAAAGCGAGCTCGAGGAGCGATTCGTTCGCGCATCCGGCCCGGGCGGTCAGAACGTCAACAAGGTCGCGACGGCCGTGCAATTGCGGTTTAACGTCGCACGTTCGAGAAGCCTGCCGGCCGGCGTCCGGGCGCGGCTGCTTACGCTTGCCGGCAAGCGGATCGGCGCAGACGGCGTGCTGCTCATCACGGCGCAGCGCTTTCGCACCCAGCGGCGAAACCGCGACGATGCCCTCGAGCGTCTCATTGCATTGTTGCGCAAAGCCGCGCAGCCGCCGAAGCCGCGCAGAGCCACCCGGCCGCCGGCCTCGGCGCGGCAGCGTCGGCTCGATTCGAAACATCGCCAGAGTGAAATCAAGCGCGCCCGCCGTGGCCGATTCGATGTTACATAGGCACGGGAATGAACGGGCGGGATGAACTGTTATATCATCGCGCGCGTTGATTCGTGACGACATGAACCCAAACACAAGCAGGAGGATCGACCATGCAGTTTGCAGCAAAATTTGCAGCACTTGTTGCAGCGACGATCGTTTTCAGCACCGTCTGGTTTGCGGGTGCCTCGCATGCTGCCAGCGGGGAAGAAGTGATCAAAGCCCGAGTCGCCTTCATGGAAGATGAAATGGAAGGGCACTGGAAGCCGCTCGCGGCATTTGCCAAATCGGGGAGCGGATCACTTGCCGACGTCGAGAAAAACGCCCGGGCGATCGCCAAGCTGGCCAAAGAAATACCGAAGCATTTTCCGAAGGACACTGGCCGCGGCAAGTACCCGGACAAGATGACGCGTGCATTGCCCGCGATATGGGAGGATCCTGAAGGATTCAAGCGGGACATCCAGGCGCTTGTGGACGGCAGCGAACAACTTGCCCGCCTCGCAAGCGCGGGGAAAAAAGACGAAGTCGTTGAGATGATCGGCCCGTCCGGAAGTTATGCCAAGACCAAGATCGGCTGTGCTGAGTGTCACGAACACTTCCGCGGTCGAAGGGTGAAGTAGCTCAAGCGGCCGC
Source organism: Burkholderiales bacterium (assembly GCA_035249725.1). GTDB lineage: Bacteria > Pseudomonadota > Gammaproteobacteria > Burkholderiales > SG8-41 > DSOT01. The sequence goes on along the minus strand of DATFGD010000080.1, from coordinate 2,640 downwards.
AGAACAGTAGTCCCCTAAACCGGGCACGACGACTTTGGCGATGACCGCGCCGCACCCGTGAAGGCTGGCGCAACGCTGTGCCGGCGCTTCGCGTGCGCGGTGGTGGTAGGCTTGGGCTTCGCGTCCGGCGCGCTGGCCGCTGGCGATCCGAAGCGCGGTGCGTATGTCGCCCGACTGGGCGGCTGCCATTCCTGTCATACCGATCCGAAACAGCAGGACACGCCGCTGGCCGGTGGCCTCGAATTGACCTCGCCGTTCGGCACGTTCCGTGTTCCGAACATCACGCCGGATCCGGAAACGGGCATCGGTCGTTGGAGCGCCGATGATTTCGTTCGAGCCATGACGAAAGGCGTTGCGCCCGACGGGCGCCATTACTATCCAGCGTTCCCTTACACCTCTTACACGCGGATGACGCAACAGGATCTGCTCGACCTGAAGGCCTATCTCGATGCAATAAAGCCGGTGCGTAACGTTGTGCCGCCGCACGATTTGCGCTTCCCATACAACTTGCGCTTCGCGCTCGGGATATGGAAATGGCTGTTCTTTCGTCCGAACGCGTTCAAGCCGGTTCCGCAGCAAAGCGCTTCCTGGAATCGCGGCGCCTATCTCGTGACTGGCCCGGGACATTGCGGGGAGTGTCACACAGTCCGCAATTTCCTTGGTGCAACAATCGAGAAGCATGCGCTTGCCGGCGCAAAGAACGGTCCGGATGGCAGTCGGGTGCCGAATATCACCCCCGACCGCAAGGAAGGCATCGGTTCGTGGTCTGTGGATGACCTGGCGCAATTCCTGAAAACCGGCGATGTACCCTACGGTGAAGACGTGGGCTCTCCCATGCAGGAGGTGATCACCAATAACACGTCACACTGGACCGAAGGCGACCGCAAGGCGACGGCCGAATATCTTCTCTCGCTGCCGGAACGGAAAACACCATAAGCGAGGCGGGTGCGGCACGCTGCCGCACTGGTGCGGAAAAAACCAAAGCGCTGATGCGCGTATTAAACACCGGTAGCGCAACGATTTGTTCGATGCAGCGCCTGAGGTTGGCCGCCGTATCGATGCGCCCAAAGACAAGCTCGCCGGGCCGGCTCACGTGAAGGTCCGAAATCTGTGCGATGGTCAGAAAAAGCACGGTGCTGTGGCGGCCCGCAAAGCAGGCGCAACGACTGCTATTTTCTGCGGCTACCTGATGTTTGACCCGGACGGCAGCGTCGGTTCCGCAGCTTTAGGCCGCTGTACCGAAGGCGAGCGGGATTCCTGCAGAACGTGAGAGGACGTAACCGCTGCGATGCGGGGCCGCGTGTGCGGTGCGTGTGATTCCGCCACCCTGGCAAGACTCGCGTAGTCCGTCTTCCCACTGGGCAGCATGGGAAGCTCACGGACTTTGACGATCTGCCGCGCGACCGCGAGATCGCGTCGGCCGGCGGCGCGTGCTGCTTTCTGCAACGCGATGCGATCGAGTGCCGGATCGGTGGTAAAGAGCACGGTGGTTTCCCCACCGTAGTCCTCCAGCTTCAGCACCGCCGCATGAAAGTGAGCGGGCGATGCGTTGCGCGCCAGCTCTTCGACGTGGTCGAGCGAAACCATCTCGCCCGCGATTTTCGCGAATCGGCGCATGCGGCCATGGATCACGACGTAACCCTCGTCGTCGATCTCGACGATGTCGCCGGTGTCATACCAACCCGGCCCGTGCGCGGACCGTGCCGCGCGCAACGCCCCCGGTTTATCCGTGAGATAGTGGCCGAGCATGACATTCGGGCCTCGCAGGTGAAGCACGCCGCCCTTCTCGATGCCGTTTACCGGTTCGATGTGATGGTCGATCCCGGGAAGCAGCCGTCCGACGGTTCCGGTGCGATAAGCGGCCGGCGTGGCGAGTGAAATGACCGGCGCACACTCGGTGCAGCCGTAACCCTCGAATATCCGCAGGCCGAATTTTTCCATCCATACGCGGGCGACTTCCGGTGCCAGTTTCTCGCCGCCCGATATCACGTACCGCAACCGTGCGAAATCCGCCGGATGTGCGTGCGCCGCATAGTAGGAAAGGAAAGTGCCGGTGCCGAAGAGAACGGTGCAATCGGTGCGATACGCGATATCCGGAATCGCCCGGTAGTGCAGCGGGGAGATGTAAAGGTGCATTCGAGTGCCGGTAACGAGGGACAGCGCCATCCCGGCCGTGAAGCTGTACGCATGGTAAAGCGGCAGCGGATTCAGGATTTTGTCGTCCGCGGTGAATTCCATCACCGTGCGGATCTGAACGACATTCGCAACGATCGCCTGATGCGAGAGGACGACGGCTTTCGGTTCGCCGTCGGAACCCGAGGTGAGCAGCACGGCTGCCGGATCGGAAGTCCTGCGCCGCGCGATCACAAGGCTCGGGAAACGCAGCGCGAACGCGATGAGCCACAGCTTGTCGCCCAATCCGAACTCGCTGCGTAGATCCTCCAGATATACGATCGTGCAACCCGAGAGCGCATCGAGCAGATGTTGCAGCCGCGCCTGGTCAATAAACCTGCGCGAAGTGATGACAGTCCGCACGCCGGCCGCAGTACGGGCCGCCTTCACCGCCGCGATACCACCGCTGTAATTGAACATCACCGGGACGCGCCCCGCACCGGAGAGCGCCAGCACCGTCTGTACGGT
>DATFGD010000079.1:0-8068 GCA_035249725.1 Burkholderiales bacterium | reverse complement strand
TGCCCGTCGCATAATGATCGGCGCTCAACTCGCCTACCGTCACGATGTTTGCGAGATGCGGGCCCGGCGGAACGCCTGAGACAGTAAGACCTGAGTCGATAAACCCACGCGCGAGCGTGTGGGCGAGATCGGTAACGTGGCGCTCGATGTTTGCCGTTCCCCAGGCGAGCAACTGCTGCATCGACGCGCTGACTGCCGCGCACGCTGCATAGTTGTAATTGCCGAGATCGAAGCGGCGCGCCCCCGGCGCATAACGGAACGAAAGTCCGCCGAGCGTCGCCTCGTGCGCGTCGCCCAGGTCCACGCCGAAACGGGCGAGATATGCGGGCTTGAGACGCTCCGCCCAATCACGCCGGCAATAGAAGAAGCCCATACCGTAGAGCGCGAGCAGTCCTTTCTGCGTCGAAACCGCGAGCGCATCGATACAGGAACGCTCGACGTCGGTATCGATGATGCCGGCCGACTGGGCGGCATCCACCAGCAGCATCACGCCCCGCTCGCGGCAGGCGCGTCCCAACGTATCTACGTCGGTGCGGAACCCCGGCGCGAACGTGACCGTGGAAACCGTCGCCACGCGCGTGCCCGCGTCCATGCGCGCGATCATGTCCTCGACCGGGATGTGACCGTTGCGCGCCGCAACGGTGCGCACTTCCAGACCGTAGCGCTGCATGTTGAGCCACGGATAAACGTTGTTGGGATGCTCGAGTTCCGGACAAAGAACGACGTTGTCGCCGCGCTTCCAGTCGAAAGCCGTGGCGACCATGTTGAGCCCTTCCGAGATGTTCTTGGTGAGCGCAATCTCTTCCGGTGCCGCATGGATCAGCTCGGCAAAACGCGCGCGCGTCGTTTCGACCAGTTCGAAGAACTTCGCCTTGTCGCCGCCATTCATCATGCGTTCGTCGAGATGGGCATCCAGCGCCGCGCGCGCCGCGCGCGACAGCACGCCGCGCCCGGCCACGTCCATATAGGTCCAGCGTTCGAGCGCCGGGAAATGCGTGCGTGCCGTGGTCAGTGCGTCGAGTTCAAGAGGTCGGTTCATGCGGTCTCCTTCCTGTCATGCGCTCCATGTGTTTCATCGGGCGTGGTTCGCTCCTCGCGCAAGTCGCGGCGTATCGCTTCGGGGTCGCGCTTCTCCGGCGGTCCATACCCGCCGCCCGACGGCGTCGCAATGCGCAGCACGCTGCCGCGCGGCAGCCGCACATCGGCCGCCGCCGAGGGCAGTTTGCGCTCTGCGGGTGTTTCGGGATTGAGGACGAACGCGCCCAGCGCTCCGGCCTCGCCGCCTGCCATACCCTGCGCGGCGACATGTTGACGCTCGGAAGACAGGCTTACGACGATGTCGTCCGCAAGCACGCGGTAGTCGCGCACCACGCCCGCCCCACCGCGGTACTGCCCGGGACCGGAAGAATTTTCCCACAACGCGTAACGTTCCACGCGAAAGGGATAGGCGTGTTCGAGCGCTTCGACCGGAAGATTGGATGAGCCGGAAGCATGAACGCGCACGCCGTCCACGCCATCGCGATTCGCGCGCGCGCCGTATCCGCCGGCAAGGGTCTCATAGTTGACGAAATAATGGCCGGTGCGCGGATCGGTGCCGGACAGCACGTAGAGATGATGCGGGCCGCTTCCGGCAAGGGCCTTATCCGGTAACGCTTGCGACAGCGCCCGGGCAATCACATCGCCCAGCACGCTCGCGGAGATCGAGCGGCATCCGATCGCAGCCGGCGGCACCGGCCCCACTACGCTGCCGGGCGGCGCGCTGATCTTGAGCGTGCGGTAGTAGCCGGCGTTGGCCGGCACTTCGGGATCGAGCATGCTTTTCGCGACCGTGTACACCGTAGCCAGCAGCGCGCGATAGGGAATATTGCGGGCGCTTTCGAGTTGCGGATCCGAGCCGCTGAAATCGAATTCGAGCCGATCCTTCGCAACCGTGAGCGTGAGCCGGATGCGGCATACTTCGCCTTCCTGATTGCCGTCGAGAAAATCCTCGGCGCTGTAGCGCCCGGCCGGGAGCCGCTCGATCGCGGCGCGGAAGCGCGTTTCGGTGAAATCGAGGTAGCCGGCAATGGCGGCCTGGGTCTCCTTTACCCCGTAACGCTCGAAAAGCTGCAATACGCTGCGCGCGCCCACCGTATTGGCGGCGAATTGTGCCTGCAGATCCCCCACGCGCTCGTCCGGCGTGCGCGAGTTGAGCAGGATCATGTCGAACACGTCGCGATTGAGCTTCCCCGCGCGCATGATGCGCACCGGCGGGATGCGTATGCCTTCCTGGTAGATCGACTTGCAGACTGCGGCTTCCGAACCGGGCACCATGCCGCCCACATCGGCGTGATGGGCAATGTTGGCGACGAAGGCGACGATGCGCCTGCCGATGAAGACCGGCGCGATGACGGTGATGTCCGGCAGATGCGTGCCGCCGCCGTTGTATGGGTCGTTGGCGATGAACATGTCGCCGGCGACGATGTCCTTCAGCGGGAAGCGCTTGAGGATCTCGTCCACGGCGCCGACCATCGAGCCGAGATGTATCGGCACGCGCTGCGCGAGCGCGATCACTTCCCCCTGCGCATCGAATATGGCGGTCGAACAATCGGCGCGCTCCTTGATGTTGGGGGAAAACGCGGTGCGGGTGAGCGTCGCACCCATCTCCTCTGCCGTCGCGAGGAGAAAGCGCGCGATCACCTCGGCCTTGATCGGATCGACTGTCCTCAGACTGCCTCGGCCCATAGCCGCTCCCGCTTTTGCGCCACCGGCGCGACTTCCATGTGCAGATAGCCGAGCTTGTCGCACCGCACGACCGCGCGTGGCGGCACTACGGTCGTCGCATCCATCTGCTCGATGATTGCCGGCCCCGTGATGCGGCAAGCGGCGGGCAGCCGGTCGCGGTCGTACACGGGTGTGGCGATGAAACCGGTTTCCGAAAACCATGCCTTGCGTTTTTCGATAAGTGCACGCTCGAGGTCCCCGCGTACCGGTTTCGTCCGCTCGAGCGGGGCCGTATGCCGCGTCGCCGTCACGGCGAGCCGCAGGTTCACGATTTCGACCGGCTGTCCGCGCATGTCGTAACCATAGTAATCCTTGTGCCGGTGATGGAAGGCTTCGATGAGCTGCACCAGGTCTCCGGCTTCGAGGCGCTCGCCCTTCAATTCCATGATGAGCTCGAAGTTCTGGCCGAAATAGCGCAGATCCGCGAACCACTGGAAGCGCGCCTGCCGCTCGCCTTCGGCCTTGATCCACGCGGCGCCGCGTTTCCCGAGCGTCGCCAATCCGCGGTTCAGCGCCTTCAGATTCTTCGATTCGGCGCGCAGCAGCGTCGTCAGGCTGAAATCTCCTCGCACGTCAGCATGGATCAACCCGATCGCGGAAAGGAGGCCGGGGCGCGGCGGCACGAGGACCTTGCGCATGCCCATATTGCGCGCCACGTCCGCGGCATGCAGCGGCCCCGCGCCGCCGAATGCTACGAGCGTGAACTCGCGCGGGTCTTCCCCCTGCTCCACCGAGATCACCCGCACCGCGCCCATCATGTTGACGTTGATGATCTCGATCACGCCCGCCGCGGCTTTGACGGGATCGACGCCCACCGTGCGCGCAAGATCATCGATCACGGCGCGTGCGCGGTCGGGATACACCGCCATGCGGCCACCGAGCAGCGTGCGCGGATTGAGCCGCCCGAGCACCACGTTGGCGTCGGTCACCGTGGCCCGCGTGCCGCCGCGCCCGTATGCCGCCGGTCCGGGTTCCGCGCCGGCGCTCTGCGGCCCGACCTTGAGCAAGCCGCCCGCGTCCACCCACGCGATGCTGCCGCCGCCCGCGCCGATCGTGTGGATATCGATAGTGCGCGTGCGGACCGGGAATCCGCCCATCTGCCGCTCGCTTTTCTTCGCCGGCTCGCCGTCGCGGATCAGACACACGTCCGTGCTCGTGCCGCCCATATCGAACGTGATGAGATTGGGAAGCCCGAGCTGTTTTCCCAGCCCGACGCTGCCGATGACGCCGCCCGCCGGGCCGGAGAAAAACGTGTTCACCGGCAGCCTGCGCACCGCACCCGGTGAAACGGCGCCGCCATTCGACTGCATGACGCGCGGCGTCGCCCTTATCTCCAGCTCTGCTACGCCGCGCTCGAAGCGGTCGAGGTAGCGATCCATGATCTGCATGAGACTCGCGTTCACGGTCGCCGTGGCGAAGCGCTCGAACTCGCGGAACTCCGCGAGCACTTCGCTCGAGGTGCACAGGTAGGCCTCCGGCCACAATTCCCGCACCAGTTGCCTTGCCCGGTCTTCGTGTTCCGGATTGGCATACGCGTGCATGAAGCAGATCGCGACCGCCTCCACTTTCTTCGTCTTGAGCAGTGCGACAGCGCGGCGCACCCCGTCCTCTGCGAGCGGCGCAATCTCCGCGCCGTCGTGGGCGATGCGTCCGCCCACTTCGATGCGGCAATCGCGCGCTGCCGGCGGCATCGGCTTCGCGATATCCAGATTGAAGTAATGCGGGCGGCGCTGGCGCGCCAGTTCCAGCACGTCGCGAAAGCCGGCCGTGGTGATGACGCCTGTCGGCGCCCACTTGCCTTCGAGTACCGCGTTGGTGGCAAGCGTGGTGCCGAGCACGAGAAACGTGACGTCGCCGCGCGCGAGGCCGTTCTGGTCCAGCACTTGAGCGATACCGTCCAGGATGCCGCGCGCCGGATCGCCGGTGGTGGTGGGGACCTTGTGGTAATGATAGGTCCCACGTCCCAACTCCACGGCAACCAGATCGGTAAACGTGCCGCCGGTGTCGATCCCGACGCAGACGCGTTTCATGCAGTTCGACCTACGAGGAAAAACCCGATACTAATGCATGAGGAATCGATCGAACAAATCGCCGCCCTTCGACGCCGCCGCATTGAAGGCACCGTCCGCGGTGCGCAAAAAAGAAGGCGGCTCGCGCCGCCTTCTTCGAATTTGCCGCGGCGCCAGGCCGCGGTCGACACCGTTACTTCGGCGTGTCGCTCTTCTTCGTTTTCTTTGCCTGAGTTTTCTTGGCGCCGCTCTTCTTCGTGGTTTTCTTGGCCTTTTTGGCCGCCTTCGGCTTGTCGGCCTTGGGCTGGTCTTGCGCGGCCGGGCTTGCCGGTTGCGCCGGGGTTGCCGGAGTCGCCTGGGCTGCGGCAGTGGCGGAAACCGCGGCGAAAGCAACCGCGATCAGTGTGGAAAGCAATTTACGCATGTATTTCTCCCTGACATTGAAGATGAACATCCGGCCATTCCGGATATCCCGATAACGCGGGAGCGAAAATTCGGTTGACGCGTCATGGCTGCCCCTTTGCGCAAGGTGCGTCCATCAATCGACTCTCACGCCGGTCGCTTTAACCACCGGCGCCCACTTGGCAATTTCCGCGCGTATGTGCGCGCCGAACTTTTCCGGCGAGCCCCCGATGGGTTCGTAGCCGTTGCCCAGCATGCGCTTCTTGATTTCCGGGTCGGTGATGATGCGGTTGAATTCGTCGTTCAGGCGCTTGATCACCGGCGCCGGCACGCCGGCGGGGGCCAGCATGCCGTTCCAGGAGGTGGCGGCGTATCCGGGTATGCCGGCCTCGGCCATCGTCGGCAGCTCAGGCATGCCGGGCGCGCGTTTCTCGCCCGTCACCGCCAGCGCCCGTACCTTGCCCGCCTTGACGAAGCCGACGATGGACGCCGGCTCGCCCAGGATCATCGTGATCTCCCCGGAGAGCAACGCCACGGCGGCCGGACCGCCGCCCTTGTACGGCACGTGCACGATGTCGATCTTCGCCATGTTCGCGAACAGCGCGCCCGTCAGATGGTTGAAGGCGCCGTTGCCGCTCGAGCCGTAAGTCAACTGGCCCGGGCGTTTCTTCGCGAGTGCAATCAATTCCTTCACGCTCTTCACCGGAAGCGAGGGATGAACGACCAGCACCTGCGGCACGGAGGCGAGCCAGATGATGGGCGCAAAATCGCTTTCCTTGAATGGCATCCTCGAATAAATGCTGGGATTGATGGCGTGCGTGCCCGAGTAGGCGAATACGATCGTATAACCATCGGGCGGCGACTTTGCCGCCATTTCCGCGCCGATATTGCCGGCCGCGCCGCCGCGATTGTCGATGATGATCTGCTGCTTGAGCGCATCGGAGAGCTTGGGGCTGAGCATGCGCGAGAGCACGTCGGCGCCGCCGCCGGGCGGCCACGGCACGATCCAGCGGATCTGCTTGCTGGGATACGCGCTTTGTGCCGCAACCGGCGCGGCGACGAGCGCTGCGACCAGTGCGGCCACGGCGAATCCGATTCGTGCCATGCGAGATCCTCCTCACGGAATGATGCGTTGCTCGCGATAGTATGCGAACACGCGCGCAAACATTTCTGTTGTATCCACGCGCTCGTCGAACCCGCACCGGCGCGCCTTGTTCATCGACGACATTATGTCCCATTCGGGACGGAACACATAGTCGCCGTAGTCCCACAGCACGATGCGATCGAGCGGCGTCGGATGCAAATGATATCGCTGCGTCACCGCCTGCCACACCGGTGCCTTGTCCGCCATGTACTGCGCGAGGCTGACACCGCGTGGACCGCCCGCCGCCGCGCCGAGCACGCGCGCGAACTGCGGCCACAGCTCACGCCAGCGGGGCGCGTCGCCGTTCACCACGTTGAAGGCCTGATTCGCGCAGCGCGGCTCGGCCGCCATCCATTCGAGCGCACGCGCGAGCAGTCCGGTATCGGTAAACTGCGTGCGGGCGTTGAAGCTGCGCTCACTTCCCGGAAAGAAAAGCGGCTGCCCGAGCTCGCGCTGGATCGCTGCAAATACCGCGATCACAAGGCCGATCGAGCGCGGATGGTCCGGCGCGAGGTCGCAAAAGATGTGCGGCCGCGCGGTTGACCACGTCCAGCGTCCTGCAGCGGCCCGATCACGGACCAGATCTTCCTGCGCAAAGTAAAACGTCGGTCCGCCCCCGCGCGGGCTTGCTTCCGTCACCGGCATGGGGATGGGTCCGGGGTGACCGTAGTACTTGGTGCCGTGTACGAGGTTCACGTGCGAGAGCGGCGAAGCGCCCGTTATGCCGTCCAGGACGTTGCGAAGCATGGCGGTATTGAGCGCCTCGCTTTCCGGGACGCCTTCAGGATGTTCATAACGCGCGGCATAAAAGACGTGCGTCACCTTATCGAGCGGTGAGAGCTTCACGCGGCTGTCCGATGCATCGGAAAGATCGACTGCGATTGAGCGCTGCGCCGGCCCGGATGGCGGTTTTCGTGCCAGACCGATCACTTCCCAGCCGCGCGATACGAGGTGCGCCGCGATCCGCCGGCCGATCAGCCCGCTCGCACCCGCCACGAGCGCGACCTTGTTCATGGGTTATCGCGCCGGCAGCAGGTAATCGGTCACCGGGCGATAGATCGCCGTCCCGCTTTGCGCTCGAGGCGCCTCGTCAACAACGCGAATGCCGCGAACCGCGGTCGAGCGATCGATTCCGGAACACGTGAGCCAGCTCAGTTTGAGATCGGCGAGCGCAGCATCATCGCGCTCGCGGTCGGCGACCAGCAGCGCCTGTCCCGTCTTCACCATTGGCGCCCGGTCGAGACCAGAGAAAAGATTGCGCTTGTAATGGCGCCGCTCGATGAGCGGCAGCCATTCGCCCATGCCGCGCACGCTGCGGTAGTACGGATCGTCGAAAACTTCCGGTCCGGCGATGCCGTACATCGCGAGCGAAGGCGAATATCCGTCGGAGTCGGTCTTGAAGCGTTGTGCGGAATAGATGCCGGGCACCGTCAGCATGATGCGCAGATGCTCGATATACCAGGCGTCCCAATCCGACATGCGTGCGGTGTCCGTAAGGCCGCTCTGCGACATGAAAATCATCCGGTCCCCTTACTCATCTGAACTGATGATGTGTAAACATGTGTGCCGCCGCTTTACCCTCACCCCCGGCCCCTCTCCCAAGCGGAGAGGGAAGATTGGTGGTGTAAATGGATCTCATCCATTTGCACGATGCTCAATAGGCGGCACATCGAAGGCCGCGTTGCGTCCCGCGATTCGTCCCGAGATGAACGCCCAGCCGAGATGATGGCCGTGGCCTTCGAGCAGGAGC
>DATFGD010000078.1:0-2832 GCA_035249725.1 Burkholderiales bacterium | reverse complement strand
CTGCCTTGTAGATGAATTCCTCCGGTGGGCACTCCGAGCCCCACTGGTTCATGAAGACGTTCATGTCGAGGTGGAGCTTCGCAAGATCGGGATCGTCGCGCCGCACCCGCGCCACCACCGCTTCGATCTCGCGCTGCACTTCGAGCGGTTCCTGGCCCGGCATGAGGCGCGTATCGAGGTAGAGCGTGCACGCAACCGGGACGCGCGAGCAGCGATACGGCCAACCGCCCTCGATCGCGGACAGCGTCACGTGCGCCGGCATGCCGAGATAGGCACGGCGCTTTTCGTACTCCTCGCCCCACTGCTGGAGCGCGCGCATGAGCTTCATCATGTTGTTGATCGTATTGTTGCGTGCGGTGCCGTAGATCGTGTGCATCGGGTCGCCGACCAGCGTGATGCGCGTCCAGACATAGCCGCCGTGCGCACGCATGAGCGTCATGCCGGAGGGCTCGCCCACCACCGCGAAGTCGGCGAGCGCGCCGTGGGTGATGGCGTGCCAGGTTCCGCACCCGCCGCCGCGATAGAGCGGGCCCTGGAAGCGGTCTACCGGCGCCTTCTCGATTTCGCCTGCCACGCAGGCGATCACGACATCGCCTTCGAGCTCGATGCCGGCGCGCTGCAGGACCTCCGCGGCATGGAGGAACGCAGCGAGCGAGCCTTTCATGTTGTAGATGCCGAGACCGTAGATCCATTCGCCATCGACGACCGCTTTCGGCTTGTAGCCGGGGGCGTCGGGCAGGTAGGCCTCGTCGCCGACGTAGGAGGTATCCATGTGGCCGTTCAGCATGAGCGAAGGCCCGCGGCCTTTGCCTTTGATGATGCCGATCGCGTTGGCGCGCGTTTCTTCCAACGCCTGAGGCAGTACCTTGATGCCCGCCGCACGATAGCGCCCGATGACGTAATCGGCGCACGTTTTCTCGAATCCGGTGGGGCTCGGGATGTTGACGAGGTCGCACGCGATCTGCAGCAGCGCGTCGCGGTCGATCAGCCGCTGCGCCTTTTTCTTCATGGCGGGCACTTGCCGCGCATCAGCCACGTGGAGTTCTCCTCTTTGTTTATTGCTTCGGAGCAAAGGCCTGTGTTCTCATGACGCTTTTTTGCAATGGCGAGTTTACCATCCATGACCGCGCTGTCGTCCCTCGAAGTGCTGCGCTACGCGCCGCGCGGCGCTGCACGGTGCACGCCGCTGCTCTTCGTGCACGGCGCCTACGTGGGCGCGTGGTGCTGGGACGAATACTTCCTGCCGTATTTCGTCGAGCATGGCTACGCGGTTCACGCACTCAGTTTGCGCGGCCATGGTGCAAGTGCTGGGCGCGAGTCGCTCGACTTGGCTGGTATCGACGATTATGTGGCCGACATGCTGTCCGTAGCCCGGACGGTGAAGCCGCCTCCGATACTCGTGGGCCACTCGATGGGTGCAATCGTCGCGCAGCGCGCGCTGCGTCGCAGCCGCACACCCGCAGCGGTGCTGATGAATCCGGTTCCGATTACGGGGCTCGCCTGGTCGGCGATGCTGCTCGCGCAGCGGGATCCTGAAATGTTCCACGATGTGAATCTGATGCAGCATGTGCATCCGCGGGGCGCGCCGTTCAAGAGCTTGCGGAGAGCGCTCTTCTCGAACAAGGTTGCCGACGGGCACGTCGTGCGGCATTTGGAGCGCATGCAGGCGGAATCGGAACGCGCCCTCTTCGACCTGAGCTGGCCACAGTCGGTATTCTTCGAGACGGCGGATATCCCGCTGCTGGCGCTCGGCGCGGGAGACGACGCGCTTTTCCCGCCGTGGATGATTACTTCAAGTGCGTCCGCTTATGGCGCGACTGCTGAAATCATTCCGGGCATGGCGCACGCCATGATGCTGGAACCGGACTGGCGCACCGCCGCCGACCGTATACTGGAGTGGCTAGCAGCGCAGGGGTTCTAAGAGCTATTAACAGAACGGTGCGTTATCGTGGCTGGGGTGCCCAGAAGCGTACGAGGCGCGGTTCGCTGCTTTGAGGCGTGTCACCCGCGCCGGTGGAGGGTTCGGCCGATTGCTTCTGTCGCGCCTTCTTTTCGAGCGCTTCGAGCTGGGCGGGCGTGGGCGGTTCGCCACTGACAAGTATCGAACCGGTCAACGCGTCGGCATGCGATGCACCGCGACCATCCGTGGGGCGTTCGCTGCGCGGCTTGGTGTCGGCATCCTCGTCCTTTTCTTTGGGCGGATTGCCGTCGTATATCAGATTGCGGCGCCGCTGCAGGTACGCATCGCGCACGAACTGGTACGGATCCAGCGCCGCGGTCTCCAGGATCTTGCTGGCGTCGAGCAATTCGGACCGTCGGTTCACCGCGCGCGCGCCCCAGATGATATTGCGGTCGCGGGTCGGCTCGACGTAGCTCAGCGGATCGGTATAGACGTCAACCACGAGCCCGAACGCATCGCGCACGTTGCTCGGGCCGAAGATCGGCAGCACGATGTACGGGCCGTCGCCCACGCCCCAGCGGCCGAGCGTCTGGCCGAAGTCCTCTTCATGTTTCTGCAGTCCTAACGGCGTTGCAACGTCGAAGATGCCGAGCAGTCCGACCGTGGTGTTGACCAGGATGCGGCCGGTATCCGAGGCCGCATTCACGACTTTGCCCTGCAACAGATTGTTGAGCGCAACGATGACGTCGTTAATGTTGGAAAAACGTTGTGCACGCCGTTGCGCACGATGCGCGGCACGAGGCCGCGGTAGAGTTCGGCTGCTGGTCGGAGCAGGGTCGTGTCGAGGGCTTCGTTGAACGTGTAGATGCCGCGGTTGACCGGTTCGAGCGGATCGCGGGGATTGCCCGTGCTCGCACAAGCACCCAGCAGGG
>DATFGD010000077.1:0-7143 GCA_035249725.1 Burkholderiales bacterium | reverse complement strand
TTCCGCTGCGCCCCACACCGGGCTTGCCAGCGCGAGGCCACAGGCGCACAGCGCGATCGCAACCGCTGCCCGAATCCGGGACAAAGGCGAAAATAGCGGCTAAGCGCCGCCTTCCAGGTAGTGCAGGAGTTTGGCGCTCGTCTGGCGCAGCCGCAGTGAAAGCATCGTGACCAGCTTGACCAGAATTTTGGAGCCGAGACTTGGGTGATCGAGAATGATCTTCGCCATGTTGTCGCGGCTCAGCACGGCGAAGAGGGTGAGATGAGTGGCAAGGCACGTTGCGAAACGCGGCTCGCCGTCGATCATCGACATCTCGCCCAATGTCATGCCGGGACCCACGCTCGTCATGTGCTGCTGCTCGCCGCGCGCGCCCTTCTTCAGGATGTCGACGTCGCCCTCGACGATGAGCAGCATGAAATCGCCCGCATCGCCCTCGCGTATGATCATCTCGCCCGGCTGGGCGCGATAGACCTCCATGTAGTCCGCGAGCACGGTGATGTCTTCGCGCGAAAACTCGGCAAAAAACTGCGATCGGCCAACGAGATCGGCGATCTGCCGGGTGAGCACCGTTCCCTTGCCGACCTTTTCCAGGCGCAGGAGATTGCTCTGGTCCGAAGGGGCGAGTTCGATCTCTTCCTGTGCCATTCCGATAACTACTCGGCTTCCACCGCGGCCTTGAGACGCCGCTTGCATACCGCGTCGGCGAGAATCTGGAGCAGTTCGCGGGTTTCCTCCCACCCCAGACAGCCATCCGTGATGCTCTGACCGTAGACGAGTTCCTTGCCGGGAATGAGGTCCTGCCGTCCCGCCTTGAGGTGGCTCTCGGCCATTATCCCGAAAATGCGGTCCTGGCCGGCGGCGATCTGCCGCGCGACGTCGCGCCCGACGTCGACCTGCTTCTCAGGATTCTTGCTGCTGTTGCCGTGACTGAAATCGATCATGAGCCGCCCGGGAATTCCCGCTTCGGCCAGACCTTTCGCTGCGGCGTCCACGCTCGCCGCATCGTAATTCGGCTGCTTGCCGCCGCGCAAAATGATGTGGCAGTCCTCGTTCCCGGTCGTGGACACGATGGCAGAATGGCCGCCCTTGGTCACCGACAGAAAATGATGCGGCGCCTGCGCTGCACGGATCGCGTCGAGCGCGATGCGAATATTGCCGTCGGTGCCGTTCTTGAAACCGACCGGACACGACAGCCCGGACGCAAGCTCGCGGTGGATCTGGCTTTCGGTCGTGCGCGCGCCGATCGCGCCCCACGAGACGAGATCGGCGATGTACTGCGGCGTGATCATGTCGAGAAACTCGCAGCCCACCGGCATGCCGATATCGTTGAGATCGAGCAGCAGCTCGCGTGCGACGCGCAGTCCTTCATTGATGCGGAAACTGCCGTCGAGCCGCGGATCGTTGATGAGGCCCTTCCACCCCACCGTCGTGCGCGGCTTCTCGAAGTACACCCGCATCACGATCAGCAGATCCTGAGCGAGGCGGTCCTTCGCCTCCTTGAGCCTCGTCGCGTATTCCGTCGCGGCTTTGACATCGTGGATCGAACACGGCCCCATGATGACGAGCAAGCGGTCGTCCGCCCCGTGCAATATGCGATGAATCGCGCCACGCGTCTCATACACGGCCTTCGCGGCCTTCTCCGATACCGGGAATTCACGCAGGACGTGCGAAGGCGGTACCAGCTCCTTGATTTCCTTGATGCGCAGGTCGTCGGTCTTATGCGGCATGTCGTATTAGTGTTCGTGAAATCAACGCATTATACCGGAGGCTGCGCTCCGGTTTAATCCCGCGCGTCCCCGCTTCTCTTTGGGCCCTTCGTTCGCGCTTTTTTGGGGGCCTTCGTTCCCGCTTTTAAACTGTGCCGCCTACGGTCAGCCCGTCGATGCGCAGCGTGGGCTGCCCCACCCCGACGGGCACGCTTTGACCGTCCTTGCCGCAGGTGCCGACACCCGGATCGAGCGCCATGTCGTTGCCGATCATGGCGATCCGCGTCAGCGCATCGGGGCCGTTACCGATCAGCGTTGCGCCTCTCACCGGGTAGGTGATCCGCCCGTTTTCGATCATGTAGGCTTCCGACGCCGAAAAGACGAACTTGCCGTTGGTGATGTCGACCTGCCCGCCGCCGAAATTGACGGCATAGAGTCCATTGGGAACCGACGCGATGATCTCCTGCGGGTCGCTCGCGCCGTTCAGCATGTAGGTGTTCGTCATGCGCGGCATCGGAATATGCGCGTAGGATTCGCGGCGCCCGTTTCCGGTCACCGGCCGTTTCATCAGCCGCGCGTTGAGGCTGTCCTGCATGTAATTGCGCAGCACGCCGTTCTCGATCAGCACATTGTTCTGCGACGGATTGCCTTCGTCGTCGATGTTGAGCGAGCCGCGGCGGCGGGCAATGGTGCCGTCATCGACCACCGTCACGCCCGGCGCGGCGACGCGTTCACCGAGGCGCCCGCTGAAGGCCGAAGTCCCCTTGCGATTGAAATCGCCTTCGAGCCCGTGTCCGATCGCTTCGTGCAACAGTATCCCGGGCCATCCCGAACCGAGCACCACGGTCATCGTTCCGGCGGGAGCCGGGCGGGCATCGAGGTTCACGAGCGCCTGATCCACAGCCTTTTGCGCGTAGTCTTCCAGTACGGCATCGGTGAAGTACTCATATTGAAAACGCCCGCCGCCACCGGCGCTGCCCTGCTCGCGCCGGCCTTCGTGCTCGACGATCACCTGCAGCGATACGCGAACGAGCGGCCGCACATCCGCGGCAAGCACACCGTCGCTCCGCGCAACCAGAATCACTTCGTACTCGCCCGCCAGCCACGCCATGACCTGCGTCACGCGCGGGTCGCGCGCACGGGCCATACGCTCGAGCCGTTCCAGCAGCGCGACTTTCTCGCTGTCCGTGATGCTCGCGAGCGGATCGTGCGGCGCATAGAGATTGTGGCCGTTTCCGCGCTTCACGACCTGAGCCGCATTGCCGCCCCCCTGGTTTGCGATGGCGCGCGTCGCTTGCGCCGCCGTGGTCAGCGCTTCCAGGCTGATATCGTCCGAGTAGGCAAAAGCGGTTTTTTCGCCTGTCACGGCACGCACGCCCACCCCCTGGTCGATGTTGAAACTGCCGGATTTGACGATGCCCTCCTCGAGACTCCACGACTCGCTGCGGCTGTACTGAAAGTAGAGATCGGCATAGTCCACGCGGTGCGTCATGATGTGGCCGAATACCGTTTGCAGACGCTGGCTGTCGAGGGCATAAGGGGCAAGCAGCGTCGCGTTCGCGGTCGCAAAGAGCTGCTCGGGCTGCATGGTCGGGATATCGATCCTGGGGGAATTTGTCATGGAGAAGTCGCTGTAGATCCTGTGAAATAGCTAAATGGGGCCGGATTCCGCACGCGCAAGCATGCAGCGCGTTCGAAGCGGCGGATCAGAACTGCTTTAACACTCGTGTATCGTCCGGTGCGTAAGCGAGGGCAGGCTTTGGCGCAGGCGTTTGAGATGCGCCAGACTGACGGCGGCGGTGACGACCCCCGAACCGCGCGGAAGCCGATCGAGTACGACGCCCCACGGATCGACGATCATGGAATCACCGTGGGTTTCGCGGCCGCTCACGTGATATCCCCCCTGTGCCGGTGCAAGCACGTACGCCAGGTTTTCGATGGCCCGGGCGCGAATGAGCGGCTCCCAGTGCGCCTTGCCCGTCGTTTCCGTGAAGGCTGAGGGAACCAGAATGATGTCCACTTCCTTCATCGCACGGTACAGTTCCGGAAACCGCAGATCGTAACAGATCGAGAGTCCGAGCCGGCCGACGGGCGAATCCACTGTGACGATGTCCCGACCGGCCTCGATCGTGCGCGCCTCGCGATAACTCTCCGCGCCCATCTCGAAGCCGAAAAGATGAATCTTGTCGTAGCGCGCGACCTGTGCTCCGCGATCGTCGTATATGAGACAGCTATTGCGCACCTTGTTCGGGACGGACGCCTCGAGCGGAATCGATCCTCCCGCGATCCAGATTTCGTGCCGTTTTGCGGTGGCCGAAAGGAACGCCTGGATCGGACCATCGCCCGGTTTCTCACGCACGGCGAGCTTGTCCTCATCCGTCACGCCCATGATGGCGAAATTTTCGGGAACCGCGACGAGCTTAGCGCCCTGCGCCGCCGCGATCGCGATCAGGCGTGCGGCTTCTCTCAGATTGCCTTCGACATTCGGGCCGGAGGCCATCTGAATCGCCGCGATACGCGTCACCCCGCCGTGCGCGCCGGGTTTTTCCTCCCGAGGCCATTCCCTTCCAAACGCTGCGCGCACCCTGGTACTCAAGCTTCCTCCCTTATGACCGTTCTCGGCCGCCGGTTCAATTCGCCTCCGTCGTCGCGGGCGCCGGGCGTTCGATCTTCGACACCTGCGGCTCGGCCCAGGTTCCGGTCACGTTGTACTCGTACGCGAAGATCTGGTCGAGCGGATCCTTCAGTATTTTTTGCGCGAGGATGGTCGCAACCCCGGCGACCGGACCGCCGAGCAGCACGCCGGCGATCGAAACACTGTCGCTCAAGCTCGGTGTAACGCGCACGTGAAGCTTCTGCGTCTCACGAACCAGGTCGACTTCGCCCGTCATAGCTACGCGCGCCGCCGGACCCTGCATACGAAAGTTGTTGGCGAAAGCAATGCCGCGGTCGATACTCACCTCACCGGTGATCTGATCGAACGCAAACCCTTCGCTGAATATGTCGCGGAAATCGAGCGCGACGCGGCGCGGAAGCGCCTGCAAGCTCAGTATCCCGAGCAATTTGCCTATGCCCGGCTCGAGCTTTACGAACTGCCCCTTGGCTGCATCGAGCTTCAGGTTTCCCGCAAGCGCGCCGTAGCCGAAATCCTGCGCCCCACCCGGCCACGCCAGTGTGCCCTCGAGTTTGGCGGTGCCCCGGCGCACGCCTTCGGGATAGCCCAGGCGCGCAAGCAGCTTCCCGATATCGCTTACGTCCAAGCGCACTGTCGCCCGTGTGCGCGGCTGCTGCGAAGCCATGTCCCGCACCAATCCCTCGACGGCCAGAACGCCGTCCGGATTGCTCAGATGCAATCGATCGATGCGCCAGTCCCGCTCGACCGGCGCTGCCGTCAGCTCGAGCTTTCCGAGCGCTTTGTCCTTGAACGTGAATTGCTCGGCGATGAGGTCGACCGCCGGCAGCTCCCGGCCGCGGTCGGAGGTTTCGTCGCGCCGCTCGTCGGGAAGAGCTGCGGGAATGACGAGTTTCTTCATGCGTGCGACAAGTTTGCCGCGGCCTTGCGACTCCCATTTGACCGTCCCGTCGAATTCACGCCCTGACAGCGTCGCGCGCCAGCCGCCGCCCTCTGCAGTGCCACTCAGCGCGAAATCATGAAATACGCGATTCATTACCTGGAGCTCGCCCAGCTTGACGTCGATGCCGGACAGATCCGCCTCCGCCGGCTGTTTTCCAGCGGCGCCAAACGCGAGCCAGCGGTCAAGATCGAGGCGATTCAGCACACCACTCACCCACACGCCGTCACGTTCGGGTTCGGGGGCAGGCCCGCCGAATCGTACGGTGCCGCGGCTGATGATATCTTTGCCGGCGCCATGCCGCCGGATGAGACGCGCGCTCAGAATGTCGCCAAGCGTCGCATCGATGCGGTCGGTCAGTCCCTGTGTCTGGCTGATGAAGCGGCGTTCGACCCGCAGCGGGAGATCGTCCGCCGCTGTCTTGTTCAGCGGCGCGGGAAGGTCGGATGCTACCCCCTGAAGGTTGCTTTCGAGGACGACGTCGGCAAGCTTGTTGCGCAGAATCACGCTGCCCCTCCAGTCTGCGGCGCCGCTGATGTGTTGCATCCAGCGCGCATTGCCTGCGGATTGGCGGAGGTTCTCGATATTCGTGCGACCCTGCACGTTGATGCGCGCCGTCGCGTCGCCTTGCGGGGCAGTGGAGACGACCACCGGACCGCCAAGGAAAGTCGCCGTCGCGTTAGGCACCCGCACCGTCGTTTCGGTGAACTCGAGCCGCCCGCTCGCCTGCTCGAACGGCGGCAAATCGGGGGACGCGACGAACCGATTGCCGCCGAACTGGAAGTTGCCGGCCACCTTGCTCTTTTCACGTTCGCGCAGCGGAATTTCCAGGTTCAGCGCAAGCTTCCCGTTGCCCTGCATACGCATGCCTTCGGTGAAGCGGTCGATCATGTCGAGGACGGGGCTTTTTTCGATGTAGGACAGGAATTCCGCGCTCGGGCCTTCGGCTTCTCCGGCGATGCGCAGGATTTCATAGTGATGCACGACGTCCGGAATCTCCGCACGGACCTTGAGCAGCTTTGCCCCCAGTATCGTGCCCTGGTGCGCGTTCACTTCCATGCGCTTGCCCCGAAACGCCACCTCGCCCGCGATATTCTCTATCTTCGGCCAGCCCGCTGCGTAGTCCAGCACGCCATCCGTCACCTTCGCCACGACCTCGAACACGCCGCCCTCGTTGTCCGGAAACGGAAAGGCATTGAGATCGCCCTTGAGCCGCAGCGAGACGTCAGTCGATCGACCGCTCAGCAATGCGTTGTCCAGCCACTCGCGCGTAGCGGGGCCAATGACCAGCGGAACATACTGCGCGACGTAGCGTGCCTCGCCGCGCGTGAGGCTGCCCGTCACGTCAATAACGCCGCGGCCGTCGGGCACCACACGATAAGTGCCCGATACGCTGCCGGCGAAATGTGCATTGGCGATGGTGACTTTGTTGAACTGCAGTTCCGGCGCTTGTGCGCCATGTGACAAGCCGATTTCCGCCGTAAGGCTTTCGAATTCGAGCGGCCCGCGGAACACGTTGGGCATGTCGAGCGTTACGTGGCTGCTGTCGAGTCGTATCGTGCCGGTTTTTTCGTTGCCTTCGAAGGCGCCGGTCAGGCCGGAGAACCCCGGCCTCCCGTCGGCCGCCGTTGCCCCAAGCGCCTCGAAGCGGCCGCCCGCCACGTACTGCGCCGGTGACCGCCAGTCGCCGTTCCACCGTATCGCGAGATCCATCACGCGACCCTTGGGGGCAAGCGCAACGAACTGGCGGCGTAAATCGCTATCGATTGGAAGACGGTCCGCGAGCATCGCGAGCGGTTCCAACGCGAGCGCATTCGCGCGGACTTCGCCCCGTTCCGCCGCGCCGTCGTCCCCGGCGCTCACCC
>DATFGD010000076.1:0-3234 GCA_035249725.1 Burkholderiales bacterium | reverse complement strand
TCGACCAGACGGAGATCGCCCGCTATTGGGAAGAGGCGAACGGTGCGGTTCTTTCCGGCGAGTGGACCACCCCGGCGCTTCGCGCCACTCCTCCTAATGAAGGAGGGGACGACGCGCTTCTGTTCAAGGAGGGGTAGCGCGCTTCTATTCAAGGAGGGATAGCGCGCTTCTATTCCCCTCCTCCGATGAGGAGGGGTGGCAACTGTGTTGACGGGGTGGTGGCCTAAAAGCCGTACAGGCGAGCCGGATTTTTGACGAGCACCTGCTCGCGCACTCCCGCGTCGGAAATCCAGTCCGAAAGCAGGTCAGCCAGATCGCCGTCATTCGGCATCGGCCCTTTGATAATGACGTGCGGCCAGTCGGTGCCCCAGACGATGCGCTCGGGATTCGCGGCGGTTAGGGCACGCGCAAACGACGTCACGTCAGGGTACGGTAGCGATACAGCGGATATACGCATCGGCCCGGTCAACTTGACCCAGCACCGTCCGCTCTTCACCAGCCGCAGGAGCGCCTGAAATCCCGGTGCATCGACGCCTTTGTCGGTGCGCATGTAACCCAGGTGACCGAGTACGATGTCGACCGGAAAGTCGGCGACCAGACGGTCGAAATCCGGAAACTCGTCCACGTGCATCAAGAATTCCATGTGCCAGCCGAGCGGCTTGACCCGCCGCGCGAGCTTCGTCAGGGCGTCGAGCGGCAGCGTGCCCGGTCGGCGATCTTTGACGTCCACGATATTGACGCGCACGCCGCGCACGCCCGCTTCGTGGAGACGCTTTAACTCCGACTCCGTAACGTCCTCGCTCACCACCGCAACGCCGCGCAGCCGTGCGGGATCGCTTTTCATCGCATCCAGCATTACAGTGTTGTCGATGCCATAGACGCTCGGCTGCACCAGCACCGCGCGCTCGATTCCCAGCGTGTCCAGCATGTGCCGGTAGTCGGGCAGCAGGCAGTCGGTGGGCGTGTACACCCGTGCGGGCGAGTACGCGTAGCGCGCGGCCGGACCCAGAACGTGTGCGTGGCAATCGCACGCATGCACCGGAAACTGGAACCGCGGTTTACGGGGTTCGAAGTCGGGCGGCGCGCAGAGGGGCGCGCCGGCATTCGGCTGCGGGTCGGCCATGCTGTGTCTCTTATGTACGCGTTATACGATCGCGGCGTGCGCGCTCATTTCCTTGAGCCCCGGCATCGTGAAGTCGAGCTGCTTCAGCTCGGCGATGAGCGACACCGCCTGTTCCGGCGTGAGATTGTCGAGCGGTGGACGTACCATGGCCCACTGCGGGTCGTCGCCGAAGTGCGCGATCGCCTGCTTGAGCGCCGGTATCATCGTGTACTTCTTGCCGAAGGCGTCGCGCACGACATTGAGCGCGGTCTGCTGATCGTCCGCATTGTTGCTCTGCCACTCGGTCCATAACGTGTGGATCGCGGCCGGGTTCACGTTTGCCGTTGCAGAGATGCAGCCGGCGCCGGCATTCTTCATGTTGGCGAGCAGGAACGTTTCGCTGCCGACGAAGACATCAAAGCCGGACTTGGCGAACGCATCGAGCATGGTCTTGGTGTTCTTCCAGTCGCCGGAGCTGTCTTTCATGCCCGCGATGGAGGACGGATACGCCTTCAGCAAACGCTCGACGAGCTTCGGCGTAATGCCGACCACCGCAATGGGCGGGATGTGGTACAGATAGATGCGAAGGCGCGCATCGCCCACACGCTCGATGATTTCGGCGAAGTTGCGAAACAGCCCATCATCGCTCACGCCCTTGTAGTAGAAGGGGGGCAGCATGAGCACGCCGGCGCAACCGAGTTTTACCGCGTGCTCGGTGAGTCGCACCGAATCGGTGAGCGCGCAGCATCCCGTGCCGGGCATCATGCGCGACGTATCGACGTCCGCTGCGGCGAGCGCTTCGAGCAGCGCAATGCGCTCGTTGATCGAGAGCGAATTCGCTTCGCTGTTGGTGCCGAACACCGCGAGCCCGCACTGCTGCGACAGCAGCCACCGGCAGTGCGCGATGAAGCGCTCGGGATCAGGGCTTAGATCCGCATTGAACGGAGTGACGACAGGCGCGAGCACGCCCTTGATGCGTTTCGTTTCCTTCATGCTGTAGCCTCCTCGCGACGAGAGTGGTTTGTGTCCTGCGGAAAAGTACTGCTGGAGATGATTCGATGACCGATTCAGAATAGCACATCGGGCGTGTAATCCAAAAGGGCGAAGGTGAGCCGAATGCCGGTTGCCAACCCCCGGTTCGATTGCTAAGCTTCGCCGCAAATGGCGGGCACCGAACTGAAAATTCTGAGCGCGGGCGCGGTGAAGCGCGGCGTGTCGCGCATCGCGACCGAGTTCGAGCGCACGACGGGAACGCGCGTTGCGGTCCAGTTCTCTACCGCGCCGGAATTGCGCAAGCGCATGACAGGCGGGGAAAGCGCCGATGTGATCGTTGCGCCGCCCGCAGTGATGGACGACATCGCCCAGCAAGGGAAGCTACTTACCGACACGCGAGCGTTTCTGGGCCGCTCCCGCATGGGCGTCGTGGTGCACGCCGATGCTGCACCGCCTGATGTGCGCGACACGGCGGCATTCAACACTGTGCTGGAGGGTGCGACGGCGGTGGTCTACAACCGCGCGTCGAGCGGCGTCTATGCCGCGCGGCTGCTCGAGAAACTCGGGCTCGCCGAGAAACTCAAGTCGAGGATTGTCGTAGTCGACACCGGCGGCGCGGTGATGGAGTATGTCGGAGGCCACGCGCCGGGCGCCGTGGGACTCGCGCAGATTTCGGAAGTGATGGTGCTGATCGACAAGGGCTGTGCGGTCAAACTCGCTGCGCCGCTCCCCGATGAAATCCAGAACGTCACGAGCTACGATGCGGCCGCCACCGCAGCGAGCGCGGCACAGGATGCCGCTCGTGCGCTCGCGCGCGCGCTCACTTCATCCGAAGCGAAACAAGTCTTCGCCGCCACCGGCATCAGCTAACGTCGTCAGTCCCACGGCGCAGTTCGCTCAAGGCGCTGGATTTATTTCGTCATTCCGGCGGAAGCCGGAATCCAGGCCTTTTAGTGGATGCCGGTTTGCACCGGCAAGACGGCTAATTGTGCGGTAACTTAATTCGGCCGCCTGAACTCGAGAATATCAAACCCCGAATAACGATCGACGATATAGACGAGCCCTTTCTCGTCTACATCGACATCGTTGGTCTGCGGCGCGGCTTTGCCCGCCGCCGGTTCCGGAATGAAATACCCGAC
>DATFGD010000075.1:0-2061 GCA_035249725.1 Burkholderiales bacterium | reverse complement strand
CGCCCTTGGTGCAGCTCGAGCGCGGCCGCGGCGCGCGACCCACCGCACTGGGAGAGAAGCTGCTGTGGGCGGATGGCCTCATTCGCGCCGCAGTCGATCCGCATTTTGCCCGGCTTCGGCAGCAGATCGACGCCGAGCTTGCCAAGTCGCTTCCGCGCCGGATGCCGCGGCTCGTGATCCATGCAAGCCATGACCTTGTGCTCCACGATTTAACGCGGCTCTATGCGGACAAAGTCGAGATCGAACTCGTCTTTCGGGGCGCGGACGACGGCCTTGCGGCGCTCGCAAATGGGCGGTGCGATCTCGCGGGTTTTCACGTGGCGGACGCCCTGCCGCGAGCTGCAGCGGCTGCGGCTGCACTGGGGCGGTGGCTCGATCCGCGCAGGCATCAACTCATCCGCTTCGTGACCCGCGAACAGGGACTGATCGCACGCCCCGACACGCATATACGCAGCGTTCACGATCTGACACGAACGGGCGTGCGGTTCATCAATCGCGGCTCGTCGATCGCGGCGCCGGGGCAGGCGGATGCATCGGTGGCAGCGGCGGTTGCGCAGGGCCGCGCAGACGCGGGCTTCGGGCTGCGTGCCGACGCGATGCGTTTCAAGCTCGATTTCGTTCCGCTCGCGCGGGAGCGTTACTTTCTAGCGTTTGCGCGCGCACGCGTGCGCGATCAGGGCATGCAGCGCCTGCTCGAAATTCTGCAAAGCCATGACTTTGCCCGGCAGGCGGCAGCGCTGCCGGGATACGACGCCGCGAACTGCGGCAAGCGCGAGAAGCTGGATGCTGCGCTCAATTGGGTGGACCGCGCGCTCGCCCGTCCGAAGCGGATCGTGAAGCGATGAACGATCTCGCGCAGGCATTCGACGCGGCCTTCGCGCTCATCGGCAGGCTCGACGCCCAGTTGATCGAAATCGTCGTGCTCAGTCTCAAGGTAAGCCTGAGCGCAGTCGCGATCGCGGCTCTCCTGGGTCTGCCGCTGGGGGCGATACTGGCGGTCGCGCGTTTTCGCGGGCGGCAGGCGATCATCGTGCTTCTCAACGCCCTCATGGGGCTGCCGCCGGTGGTCGTGGGACTGGTGGTCTATCTTCTCCTTTCGCGCGCCGGCCCGCTCGGTCCCCTCGGAATATTGTTCACGCCGACCGCCATGGTGATCGCGCAGGTGATACTCATCACGCCGATTATCGCCGCGTTGTCGCGCCAGAGCATAGAGGACGCGTGGCACGAGTATGAGGAGCAGCTGCGTTCGCTGGGTGCCAACCGCTACACGGCATCGCTCACGTTGCTGTGGGACACGCGTTTTTCACTCGTCACCATACTGCTTGCCGGTTTCGGCCGCGCGGCTGCGGAAGTGGGCGCCGTCATGATCGTGGGCGGGAATATCGACGGCGTGACGCGCGTCATGACGACCGCCATCGCGCTGGAAACGAGCAAGGGCGATCTCCCGCTCGCGCTGGGACTCGGCGTCATACTGGTCGGGCTCGTCATCACGCTCAACGCGGCGGCCAGCCTCATACGCGAGGCGGCACTGCGCCGGTACGGTTAGACGATGTTGCCGCTCGAGCTCGCAGAGGTCTGCTACGCCGTAAACGGCAGGGCGATCATCGACCGGGTTTCGGCAGAGATCGGCGCGGGGCCGCGCACGGTAATCCTGGGTGCCAACGGCGCCGGGAAAAGCGTTTTGATGCGGCTGTGCCACGGTCTCCTGCGGCCGACTGGCGGGCGGATTGCGTGGCGCGGAAGTAACGGCCAGCGCCCGGGACGCCAATCCATGGTGTTCCAGCGGCCGGTCATGTTGCGCCGGTCCGCGCTCTCGAACGTCGTCTACGGGCTCAAGCTCGCCGGTTTTTCTGCGCGTGAATCCAATCTACGCGCGCGGGATGTGCTGGAAGCGGTGGGACTCGAGCGGCAGGCCGAGCGCGCGGCGCGTACCCTGTCGGGCGGTGAGCAGCAACGGCTCGCGCTCGCGCGGGCATGGGCGCTCGGTCCGGAAGTCCTGTTTCTCGACGAGCCCACCGCCAACCTGGATCCCGCGTCCACACGGGACGTGGAGGCGATCAT
>DATFGD010000074.1:0-13214 GCA_035249725.1 Burkholderiales bacterium | reverse complement strand
CGGCGCCTTGTCGATCTGATCGTACGCCGTGAACTGCGCCAGCCCCTTCTTCGCCTGAATCGCCGTGATCGCCGCCGTCAACGTCGTCTTCCCGTGGTCGACGTGCCCAATCGTCCCCACGTTCACGTGCGGCTTCGTCCGCTCAAATTTACTCTTCGCCATGATGGGTTCCTTGCTCGCTCACTTCTTGTTGATAATCGCTTCCGCCACGTTCTTCGGCGCTTCGGCGTAATGCTTGAATTCCATGGTATAGGTCGCGCGGCCCTGCGTGAGCGACCGCAGCGTCGTCGAATACCCGAACATTTCAGCGAGCGGCACCTCGGCGCGCACCACCTTGCCGCCACCGGGCATCTCTTCCATGCCCTGGATCGTGCCGCGGCGGGAACTCAAGTCGCCCACGACATTGCCCATGAAGTCCTCGGGCGTCTCGACTTCGACCGCCATGATCGGCTCGAGCAGCGTCGGGCTCGCGCGTCGCAAGCCTTCCTTGAAGGCGAAAGAGCCTGCCATCTTGAACGCGTTCTCGTTCGAGTCCACCTCGTGGTACGACCCGTCGAACAACGTCACCTTCACATCCACTACGGGGAAGCCGGCCAGCACGCCGCTGGGCAGCGACTCGTTGATGCCCTTCTGTACCGCAGGAATGTACTCGCGCGGGACCGAGCCACCCTTGATCGCGTCCACGAATTCATAGCCTGCCGCATTGGGCTCGAGCCTCAACCAGACGTGCCCGTACTGACCGCGGCCGCCGGTCTGCTTGACGAACTTGCCTTCGACCTTGTCGCATACCTTCTTGATCGTTTCGCGGTACGCGACCTGGGGCGCGCCGACATTGGCTTCGACGCCGAATTCGCGCTTCATGCGGTCCACGATGATCTCGAGATGCAGCTCACCCATCCCGGAAATGATGGTCTGGCCGGACTCCTCGTCGGTGCGGACGCGAAACGACGGATCTTCCTGGGCCAGCCGATTGAGCGCAATGCCCATTTTTTCCTGGTCGGCCTTGGTCTTGGGCTCGACCGCGACGTGGATCACCGGCTCGGGGAATTCCATGCGCTCGAGCGTGATGATGTTGTTCGGCGCGCACAGTGTGTCGCCGGTGGTCGCTTCCTTCAGGCCGACCGCGGCCGCGATGTCGCCGGCATGCACTTCCTTCACTTCCTCGCGGGTGTTGGCGTGCATCTGCAGAATCCGCCCGAGGCGCTCCTTGCGGCCCTTTACCGGGTTGTAAACGGTGTCGCCCGAGCGCACCACGCCGGAATAGACGCGGAAGAAGATGAGCTGGCCCACGAACGGGTCGGTCATGATCTTGAACGCGAGTCCCGAAAACGGCGCATCGTCGTCGGCGGGGCGCTCGGCGGTCTCGCCGTTTTCGCGCACACCTTTCACCGGTGGGATATCCGCCGGCGAAGGCAGGTAATCGATGACGGCATCCAGCATCGCCTGCACGCCCTTGTTCTTGAACGCCGATCCGCACAGCATCGGGAAGATCTCATTGTTGATCGTGCGTGCGCGCAGTCCCTGCTTGATCTCGGTCTCGGTGAGTTCGCCGGTCTCGAGATACTTGTTCATCAGCTCTTCGTTCGCTTCCGCCGCGGACTCCACCATCTTTTCGCGCCACTCATTGCACAGCTCCACCATGCTGCCCGGAATCTCGCGCGCTTCGAATTTCATGCCCTGCGTGCTTTCGTCCCAGTAGATCGCCTTCATGCGCACGAGATCGATTACGCCCTCGAATTTGTCTTCGGCGCCGATCGGCAGCTGAATCGGGACAGGGGTCGCCTTGAGACGCGTCTTGATCTGGTCGTAGACGCGCATGAAGTCCGCGCCCGAACGGTCCATCTTGTTGACGAAGAAAAGCCGCGGCACGCGATATTTGTTGCCCTGCCGCCATACCGTCTCCGTCTGGGGCTGCACGCCGCCCACTGCGCACAGCACCGTGCACGCGCCGTCGAGCACGCGGAGGCTCCGCTCCACTTCGATCGTAAAGTCGACGTGTCCCGGAGTGTCGATGATATTGATACGATGCTCGGGATAGGTGCTCTCCATCCCCTTCCAGAAGCAGGTCGTCGCAGCGGAGGTGATGGTGATGCCACGCTCCTGCTCCTGCTCCATCCAGTCCATGATCGCAGTACCGTCGTGCACTTCGCCCAGCTTGTGCGACACGCCCGTATAGAACAGGATGCGCTCGGTGGTCGTAGTCTTGCCGGCATCGATGTGCGCCGTGATGCCGATATTGCGGTACCGCTCGATTGGAGTCTTGCGTGCCATCAAAAACCTTGTCTAGAACCTGTAGTGAGAGAACGCCTTGTTCGCTTCCGCCATCCGGTGCACTTCCTCGCGCTTTTTCATCGCACCGCCGCGGCCTTCCGCGGCCTCCGACAATTCGCTCGCGAGCCGCGCACCCATCGACTTCTCGTTGCGGCCGCGCGCCGCATCGCGCAGCCAGCGCATTGCGAGCGCTACGCGCCGGATCGGCCGCACTTCGACCGGAACCTGGTAGTTGGCGCCGCCCACGCGGCGGCTCTTCACCTCCACCATCGGCTTCACGTTGGTAACCGCCTGGTTGAAGACTTCGAGGGGATCCTTCCCGCTCTTCTTCCGGATGTTCTCCAGAGCGCCGTAGAGAATGCGCTCGGCGACCGATTTCTTCCCGCGGGTCATCAGGACGTTGACGAACTTCGCAACGTCCTGGCTGGTGTACTTGGGATCCGGCAACACCTGGCGTTTCGGCACTTCTCTGCGACGTGGCATGATTCAGAATCCTTGCGGCTGTTTACCTTGCGCTCTCGCTATGCGGCCTTCGGCCGCTTGGCGCCATACTTCGAACGACCCTGTTTGCGATCCTTCACCCCCGCGGTGTCGAGGCTGCCGCGCACGACGTGGTAGCGCACACCGGGCAGATCCTTCACGCGTCCGCCACGAATCAGCACCACCGAGTGTTCCTGCAGATTGTGGCCTTCGCCGCCGATATAGCCGATGACTTCGAAACCGTTCGTGAGCCGGACCTTGGCCACCTTGCGCAGCGCCGAGTTCGGTTTTTTCGGGGTGGTCGTGTAGACGCGCGTACACACACCGCGTTTCTGCGGACTGCCTGCCAGTGCCGGCACCTTGCTCTTGGTCGCCGGCGACTTGCGGGCGCCCCGTACGAGTTGATTGATTGTTGGCATATCTCTCGCTTGTTCCTGTCGGTTCTGGCCGGACGGCGTTACCGCCTGAGCGCTATTGCCGGTGCCCAAAAAAGCGGGGACGGCGTCTCCACCGTCCCTGCGTGATCCCGTTCGTTGTGGCCGCTGCCCGGACCCGATGGGGTTGAGCGGCTAAAAAGACCGGAGATTCTATGAACTTACAGCATCTCTGTCAAGCAACCTGCTCGTGGCTTTCCGCCGGGATTTCGGCTGCCGGCTCGATCGCCTCGCCCATATCCGTTCCCGCCGCTTGTTTGCGGCGAATGCGGTGGTAGGCCAGTCCCGTTCCGGCTGGGATGAGCCGGCCGACGATGACGTTTTCCTTGAGACCGCGCAGCTCGTCGCGCTTGCCCATGATGGCCGCCTCGGTGAGCACACGCGTGGTCTCCTGGAACGACGCGGCGGAAATGAACGAGTCGGTCGACAGCGACGCCTTGGTAATGCCGAGCAGCATGTACTCGTATACCGCCGGCTTCTTGCCATCGGCCGTGACCCGTTCGTTTTCCTCGAGCACTTCGGCCCGCTCGAGCTGCTCGCCGGTAATGAAACGGGTGTCGCCCGGATCGACGATCTGCACTCGGCGCAGCATCTGGCGCACGATCACCTCGATGTGCTTGTCGTTGATCTTCACGCCCTGCAGCCGGTACACGTCTTGCACCTCATTGCAGATGTAGCGCGCAAGCTCTTCGACGCCCAGCAACCGCAGAATGTCGTGCGGATCGGCGGGGCCGTCGACGATCATCTCGCCCTTGTTCACCACCTGGCCGTCGTGCGCCATCACGTGCTTGTCCTTCGGTATCAGATACTCGTGGGCGACACCGTCGAGATCGGTGATCACGAGCCGTTGTTTGCCCTTCGTATCCTTGCCGAATGACACCGTGCCGGTGACCTCCGCCAGCATGCCGGCATCCTTCGGCGAGCGGGCTTCGAACAGTTCCGCGACACGCGGCAGACCGCCCGTAATATCGCGAGTCTTCGAGGTCTCCTGCGGGATGCGGGCCAGCACTTCACCCACCCCCACTTCCTGACCATCGCGCACGGTAATGATCGACCCGATCTGGAACGTGATGTTGACGAGCTGATCGGTGCCGGCGATCTTGATCTCCTGGCCCTGCGCATCGAGCAGCTTCACCTGCGGACGCAGGCCCTTCGCCTGGATGCTGCCACGGCGCTTGGGATCGACCACGACCAACGTGGAGAGTCCGGTCACTTCATCGACCTGCCGCGCGACCGTGACGCCTTCCTCGACGTTCTCGAATTTGACGCGGCCGGCATACTCCGTGATGATTGGACGCGTGTGCGGATCCCAGAGCACCAGCACCTGTCCCGCTTTCACCGTTTCCCCGTCGCGCGCCATCAGCGTTGCACCGTACGGCACCTTGTGACGTTCGCGCTCGCGGCCGTTCTCGTCCTGGATCAGCACTTCACCGTTGCGCGAGATGGCAACCAGTTCCTCACGCGAATTGGTGACGTAACGCATGCCCGCGCTGTAGCGCACCACGCCGTTCGATTTGCTTTCGACCTGGCTCACGACTGCCGTCCGCGATGCGGCGCCACCGATGTGGAAGGTACGCATCGTGAGCTGCGTGCCGGGTTCGCCGATCGACTGCGCCGCGATCACGCCGACCGCTTCGCCGGCATTGACCGGCGTGCCGCGTCCAAGATCGCGCCCGTAACACTTGGCGCACAATCCGTAGCGGGTCTCGCACGTGAGCGGCGTTCTGACCTTCACTTCGTCGATGCCCGCCGCTTCGATCGCATCCACCGCGTCCTCGTCAAGGAGCGTGTTCGAGGGATAGAGCACCTGGCTCGACTCGGGGTTGATGATGTCGTTCGCGCATACGCGGCCGAGAATGCGCTCGCGCAGCGACTCGACAACCTCGCCGCCTTCGATCAGCGCCTTCATCGACACGCCCTGACCCGTGCCGCAATCGTCGTCGGTCACCACCAGGTCCTGAGTAACGTCCACGAGACGGCGGGTAAGATAACCTGAGTTCGCCGTCTTCAGCGCCGTATCGGCCAGGCCCTTGCGGGCGCCGTGCGTGGAGATGAAGTACTGCAGCACGTTCAGGCCTTCGCGGAAGTTCGCCGTAATCGGCGTCTCGATGATCGAGCCGTCCGGCTTCGCCATGAGACCGCGCATGCCGGCAAGCTGGCGAATCTGCGCCGCCGAGCCGCGCGCGCCGGAGTCGGCCATCATGTAAATCGAGTTGAACGACTCCTGCATCACCGGGCGCCCGTTCTTGTCCTTGCGCGGGACCCGTTCGCCGGTCTTCGCATTCCAGTCTTCGACCGGCTCGACGCCGAGCTGCTCCATCATCGCCTTCGCGACGAGGTCGCCGGCACGGCCCCAGATGTCCACCACCTTGTTGTAGCGCTCGCCTTGCGTCACAAGCCCCGAGGTGTATTGCTTTTCGATCTCCTGCACTTCCTTTTCGGCTTCGGCGATGAGCTGGTTCTTCTGTGCCGGGACCAGCATGTCGTCGACCGATATCGACAGCCCGGCACGGGTCGCCATGGTGAAGCCGGCATACATCAGCTTATCGGCGAAAATGACCGTCTCGCGCAAGCCGCAGCGTCGGAACGACGCGTTGATGATCCGAGAAATCTCCTTCTTTTTGAGCGCCTTGTTGATGAGTTCATACGGCAGTCCCGGCGGCAGGATCTCCGAGAGCAGCGCCCGGCCGACCGTCGTCTGGTAGCGCGTCACTTTCTCGTGCCGCTCGCCCACGTCGTCCACTTCGATTTCCCGGATGCGCACTTCGATGCGCGCGTTGACTTCTACCTGTGCGGTATCGAACGCCCGGGACACTTCCGCGACGTTGATGAAGCGTGAGCCTTCGCCGCGCGCGCCCATTTTTTCCCGCGTGATGTAGTAGAGGCCAAGCACGATGTCCTGCGAGGGCACGATGATCGGCTCGCCGTTCGCGGGCGACAGGATGTTGTTCGAGGACAGCATGAGCGTGCGCGCTTCCATCTGCGCTTCGAGCGAAAGCGGCACGTGCACCGCCATCTGGTCGCCGTCGAAGTCGGCGTTGAACGCCGCGCAAACGAGCGGATGAAGCTGGATCGCCTTGCCTTCGATCAGCACCGGCTCGAACGCCTGGATGCCGAGTCGATGCAGCGTCGGCGCGCGGTTGAGCAGCACGGGATGCTCGCGGATCACCTCCTCGAGGATGTCCCACACGATCGGCTCTTCCGATTCCACCATGCGTTTCGCCGCCTTGATCGTCGTCGCAAGGCCCATCACCTCGAGCTTGTTGAAGATGAACGGCTTGAAAAGCTCGAGCGCCATCTTCTTCGGCAGCCCGCACTGGTGCAGCTTCAATTGCGGCCCGACCACGATCACCGAGCGTCCGGAGTAGTCCACGCGTTTGCCCAGCAGGTTCTGGCGAAAGCGTCCCCCCTTGCCCTTGATCATGTCGGCGAGCGACTTGAGCGGACGCTTGTTGGCTCCGGTCATCGCCTTGCCGCGCCGTCCGTTGTCGAGCAGCGAATCGACCGCTTCCTGCAGCATGCGCTTTTCGTTGCGCACGATGATTTCCGGCGCCTTCAGCTCGAGCAGGCGCTTCAGCCGGTTGTTGCGGTTGATCACGCGCCGGTAGAGATCGTTCAAGTCGGAAGTCGCGAAGCGGCCGCCGTCGAGCGGCACGAGCGGGCGCAGTTCCGGCGGCAGCACCGGCA
The DNA here is from genome assembly GCA_035249725.1 of Burkholderiales bacterium. GTDB lineage: Bacteria > Pseudomonadota > Gammaproteobacteria > Burkholderiales > SG8-41 > DSOT01. The sequence goes on along the minus strand of DATFGD010000074.1, from coordinate 6,342 downwards.
GCACTTCCATGATCATCCAATCCGGCTTGATGCCGGACTTGTTGAACGCCTCCAGCACCTTCAGGCGCTTGGCGATTTTCTTGATCTTGGCGTCCGAACTGGTAGCGGCAAGTTCGGTGCGCAGCGTATCGATCTCCGCCTTGAGGTCAAGGTTGCGCAGCAGCTCGCGCACGCCTTCTGCACCCATGGCAGCCGAGAAATCATCCCCGAACTCCTCGACCTTCGCGAGGTAATCGTCTTCGGTCATGAGCTGGCAGCGCTTGAGCGGCGTCATGCCGGGGTCGATCACGACATAGGCCTCGAAGTAGAGCACGCGCTCGATATCGCGCAGCGTCATGTCGAGCACCATGCCGAGCCGCGAGGGCAGCGACTTCAGAAACCAGATATGGGCAACCGGGCTCGCGAGCTCGATGTGGCCCATGCGCTCGCGCCGCACCTTGGAGAGCGTCACTTCGACGCCGCATTTTTCACAGATCACACCACGGTGCTTGAGCCGCTTGTACTTGCCGCACAGGCACTCGTAGTCCTTGACCGGCCCGAAAATCTTGGCGCAGAACAACCCGTCCCGCTCCGGTTTGAAGGTGCGGTAGTTGATCGTCTCCGGCTTCTTCACCTCGCCGTACGACCACGAGCGGATCTTCTCGGGCGACGCCAGCCCGATCTTGATGGCGTCGAATTCTTCTTCTTGCGTTACCTGTTTGAATAGATCAAGCAGTGCTTTCATTTCAAACTCCTAGGTGAAACGCGCGGCATAAATAAATCAATAACGGTTGTGGTCGAGGTCGATGTCGATCGCGAGCGAACGGATCTCCTTCACCAGGACGTTGAACGATTCCGGCATGCCGGCTTCGATGCGGTGATCGCCCTTGACGATCGACTCGTACACCTTGCGCCGGCCCTCGGTGTCGTCGGACTTGACCGTGAGCATTTCCTGCAGCGTGTACGCCGCACCGTACGCTTCCAGCGCCCAGACTTCCATCTCGCCGAAACGCTGCCCGCCGAACTGCGCCTTGCCGCCGAGCGGTTGCTGCGTGACCAGGCTGTAGGGACCGGTTGACCGGGCGTGCATCTTGTCGTCCACGAGATGGTGCAGCTTCAGCATGTGCATGTAGCCGACTGTCACAGTACGCTCGAACGCGGCACCCGTGCGTCCGTCGTAGAGTGTCACCTGACCGGAACGCGGCAAACCCGCGAGATCCAGCATGCGCTTGATCTCGTGCTCGGTGGCGCCATCGAACACCGGCGTCGCAAACGGCACGCCCTGTCGAAGATTGCGCGCAAGCTCCAGGGCTTCGGCGTCGTTCAGGCCGCCGATGTCCTCGATGCGACCGCTGTGGTTGTAGATTTCGTTCAGGAATTTCTTCACTTCCGCGGCATTGGCCTGCGCACGCAGCATTTCCCCGATCTTGTGGCCCAGCCCTTTTGCGGCCCACCCCAGATGGGTTTCGAGAATCTGCCCGACGTTCATGCGCGACGGCACGCCCAGCGGGTTCAGCACGATGTCGACGGCCGTCCCGTCGGCCATGTACGGCATGTCCTCAACCGGTACGATCTTCGAAATCACGCCCTTGTTCCCGTGGCGACCGGCCATTTTGTCGCCGGGCTGCAGACGCCGTTTGACCGCGAGGTAGACCTTGACCATTTTCTGCACGCCGGGCGGCAACTCGTCGCCCTGAGTGAGTTTTTTCTTCTTCTCGTCGAACATCTTGTCGAACAGCGACTTGGTCTGCGCAAGGCTCTCCTTGAGCTGCTCCATTTGCGCGGCGACCGTATCGTTCGCGAGCCGGATGTCGAACCAGTGGCTGCGATGCTCGGCTTCCGAAAGATGCGACTTCGTGATCTTCGCGCCCTTGGCGAGGCCCATCTTCTTCGGGCCGCCGCTCGCCGTCTTGCCGATGAGCAACCGCTCGAGCCGGCTGTAGGTGTCGTCTTCCACGATCCGCAATTGATCCGCGAGGTCTTTCTTGTAACGCTTCAGCTCATCATCGATGATCTGCTGCGCGCGCTTGTCGCGCTCGATGCCCTCGCGGGTGAAAACCTGCACGTCGATCACCGTGCCCGACATGCCCGACGGCACACGCAGGCTCGTGTCCTTAACGTCGGACGCCTTCTCACCGAATATGGCGCGCAGCAGCTTTTCTTCAGGAGTGAGTTGCGTCTCCCCCTTGGGGGTCACCTTGCCGACCAGCACGTCCCCCGCTTCCACTTCGGCACCGATGTGGATGATGCCGGACTCGTCGAGGCTTGCGAGCTGCGATTCCGACAGGTTCGAAATATCGCGCGTGATCTCTTCCGGCCCGAGCTTCGTGTCGCGCGCAACCACCGAAAGCTCCTCGATATGGATCGACGTGAACCGCTCGTCACCCACCACGCGTTCGGAGATGAGAATCGAATCCTCGAAGTTGTAGCCGTTCCATGGCATGAAAGCGACCAGCATGTTCTGACCGAGCGCGAGCTCGCCCATGTCGGTTGACGCGCCATCGGCCACCACATCGCCCTTCGCGATCACGTCGCCCACCTTGACGAGCGGCCGCTGGTTGATGTTGGTGTTCTGGTTGGAACGCTGGTACTTCACGAGGTTGTAGATGTCCACGCCGACCTCGCCGGCAGTCGTCTCCTCGTCGTTTACACGCACAACAATGCGGCCCGCGTCCACGTAATCGACCACACCGCCCCGGCGCGCCTGCACCGCGGTACCGGAATCGACCGCAACCGTGCGTTCCAGCCCCGTGCCGACGAGCGGCTTCTCCGCGCGCAGGCAGGGCACGGCCTGGCGTTGCATGTTCGAGCCCATCAGCGCGCGGTTTGCGTCGTCGTGCTCGAGGAACGGAATGAGCGAGGCGGCGACCGACACGGCTTGCGCCGGCGCCACATCCATGTACTGGATCCGATCGGGGGACGAAAGCGTAAATTCGTTGCGGTGCCGGCACGAGACCAGCTCGTCGCTGAAGCGGTTGCTCTTGTCGAGCGCCGCATTCGCCTGCGCGATCATGTACTGGCCTTCTTCGATCGCCGACAGGAAATGGATCTCATTGGTCACCTTGCCGTCGGTCACTTTGCGGTAGGGCGTTTCCAGGAAGCCGTACTGGTTGGTGCGCGCATAGAGGGCAAGCGAGTTGATGAGGCCGATGTTCGGGCCTTCCGGCGTCTCGATCGGACACACCCGCCCGTAGTGTGTCGGATGCACGTCGCGCACCTCAAAACCTGCGCGCTCGCGCGTGAGCCCACCGGGCCCCAGCGCCGATACGCGGCGCTTGTGCGTAATTTCCGAGAGCGGGTTGGTCTGATCCATGAACTGCGAGAGCTGGCTCGAACCGAAGAATTCGCGGATCGCGGCCGACACCGGCTTCGCATTGATGAGATCATGCGGCATCAGGTTTTCGGATTCCGCCTGAGAAAGCCGTTCCTTCACCGCGCGCTCCACGCGCACGAGTCCCGCGCGGAACTGGTTCTCGGCGAGTTCGCCCACCGAGCGCACGCGCCGGTTGCCGAGGTGATCGATGTCGTCGATCTCTCCCCTGCCGTTCCTGAGATCGACCAGAATCTTGATGACCGCGACGATATCTTCCGGCGACAGCGTGCCCGTGCCTTCCAGCTCGGTGCGCCCGACGCGGCGGTTGAATTTCATGCGTCCGACCGCCGAGAGGTCGTAACGGTCGGGCGAGAAGAAAAGCCCGTTGAACAGCGTTCTCACCGCGTCTTCCGTCGGCGGCTCGCCCGGCCGCATCATGCGATAGATCGCCACCTGCGCCGCGATCTGATCCGCAGTCTCGTCGATCCGCAGCGTTTGCGAAATGTACGGTCCCTGGTCGAGATCATTGGTGTATATCGTCTGGATCTGGTCAACGTTCGCCGCGCGCAGCTTGGCGAGCGCCTGCTCGGTCACCTCTTCGTTCGCGCTGGCGACGATCTCCCCGGTTTCCTTGTCCACCACGTTGTGGCCGAGCGTGCGCCCGAGCAGGAAGTCTTCCGGGACACTCATCCGGCGCAGGCCCGCCTGCTCCATTTCGCGCACGTGCTTGACCGTGATGCGTTTGTCCTTCGCGACAATCGCCTTGCCGCCCTTGGTCACGATATCGAAGCGGGCAATCTCGCCTCGCATCCGCTCCGGCACGAGCTCGAACTCGATCGATTCGCCGGTGAGGTGGAAGGTATCGAAAGTGAAAAACTCGCGCAGGATCTGCTCCAGCGTATAGCCGAGCGCCTTCAGCAGTATCGTGACCGGCATCTTGCGGCGCCGGTCGACGCGGAAATAGAGGTAATCCTTCGGGTCGTACTCGAAGTCGAGCCAAGAGCCGCGATAGGGAATCACGCGAGCGGAAAACAGCAGCTTGCCGGAGGAATGGGTCTTGCCGCGGTCGTGCTCGAAGAAGACGCCGGGCGAGCGGTGCAGCTGGGACACGATCACGCGCTCGGTGCCGTTGATGACGAACGAGCCGGTCGTGGTCATGAGCGGGATTTCACCCATGTACACCTCCTGCTCCTTCACCTCCTTCACCGTGGGTTTCGCCGCTTCCTTGTCCATGATGGTCAAGCGCACCTTGGCGCGCAGCGGGGCGGCGTACGTGAGCCCGCGCTGCTGACACTCTTTCACGTCGAACGGCGGCTCGCCCAGGGCAAAGCTCACGAACTCGAGCCGCGCGTTACGCGAATGGCTCTCGATCGGGAAAATGCCGCGGAATGCGGCCTGCAGGCCCTCGGTCTTGCGCATTTCGGCCGAAACGTGCTCCTGCAGAAACGCCGCATACGATTCGAGCTGCGTCGCCAGCAGGTACGGAACGGGCAGCACGCTGTCGCGCTTGGCAAAGCTCTTGCGGATACGTTTTTTCTCGGTGAAAGAGTACGCCATATCAACTCCACGAAATAATCCGGGAACCGGCGGTGACGGACCAGCGCCCACTCTGCGGCATGGCGGCAGCGCGTGCGATAGTTCGTGACCGTCTCAAAGAAAAAGGAAGCTGGCGGTCGCCCGCCAGCCGTTACTCCGCATTACGGTTACTTGACTTCGATCGTCGCGCCGGCTTCGGTCAATTGCTTCGCGATCGCGTCGGCGTCCGCCTTGGATATGCCTTCCTTGACGGGCTTCGGTGCGCCATCGACCAGATCCTTCGCCTCCTTGAGGCCCAAGCCGGTGATGGCGCGCACCACCTTGATGGTGTTCACCTTGTTTGCACCGGCGTTGGTCAGCATTACGGTGAACTCGGTCTTTTCCTCCGCGGCCGCGGCGGCACCACCGCCGGCGGCGGGCGCTGCGACTGCAACCGTCGCGGCAGCGGCGGAAACGCCGAATTTGTCCTCCATGTCCTTGATGAGCTGCGAGAGCTCGAGCACGGTCATGTTGGAAATTGCATCGAGAATTTCAGTTCTGGCGAGTGCCATTCCTAACTCCTGTTAAATCGTGGTTTTGACGAATACGGTACCGTTGGTTGACTCGATTACGCAGCCGTCTGCTGTTTCTGTTGGTGCACGGCGGCCACCGTGCGCACAAACTTGCCGGGCACCTCGTTCAGGGTCCGTGCGAGTTTTGCGACCGGCGCCTGCATCGTCGCCATGAGCGTGGCGAGCAGTTCTTTGCGACCGGGCATCCCCGCGAGATCGGCCACCTGCTTCGCCGACATCACGACGTCGGGCATGGCGCCCGCCCGGATCACGAACTTCTCGTTGCCCTTGGCGTACTCGTGCAGCACCTTGGCTGCCGCCACCGGATCGCTCGATATCCCGTATGCGAGCGGCCCGACCATCTTGTCGAGCAATCCCTTGAACGGTGTATCCGCGACCGCGCGGCGCGCCAACGTATTTTTCAGAACGCGCAGGTAGACGCCGGAACTGCGCGCTTTTCTGCGCAACTCCGTCATTTCGCCCACCTGCAGGCTGCGATATTCGGCCAATACAACGGCCTGGGCCTTCGCCAGCTCAGCGCTGATTTCGGCCACTACCGCCTGTTTCTGCTCAAGATTTAGACCCAAGGTCTACCTCCATTCAGCTTCCCGAGGATGAAGCCGAAGGGCGGGGATGAAACCGATACCGCTTCCATCCCACATCCCTCTGTCTCGCATCCCTGTAATACGGCGACCTTTGGCCCAGGAGTAGAACATCCAAAACCTGTTTCCGGGGTACGCCGTCTGCGTAGGAATCCCGGAACAAGAACTCGAGATTCGTGGGGGCGGCGTCCGGAGACAGCCTCTGACCCACAGCCTCGCATTCCGTTCCCGAAAATTAAACCTTGCGGCTCCTACGGTCTTTGACAACCCGCCAGACAAATGCCCGACGGCCCAAAGCCTGTCCAAACAACTACTGCGTCAAGCTCGACTGGTCGACGCGCACGCCGACGCCCATCGTTAT
>DATFGD010000073.1:0-6048 GCA_035249725.1 Burkholderiales bacterium | reverse complement strand
AGACGCTGTTCGGCGGCGAGCGTGATGGGCACGTGCAGCAGCGAGCACGAGGGCGCAATCCACAGCCTTTCGCCCAGGACATCGTGCAGCGGCTCGAGCGTTGCGAGCGCGCGCCGGAGATCGGTGCGCCAGACGTTGCGTCCGTCCACGATACCGGCGGAGATGATCCAGTCGGACGGCACGCCGTCGCACCATGCGCTGAGCTGCGCCGGTGCGCGCGCGAGGTCGAGATGAACGCCGCTCACCGGCAGGCGCACGATGCGTTCCAGCAACCTTCGCGCGTCGCCGAAGTAGGTCGTCAGGAGCAGCCGGGGTGCATCCGCCGCGAGGACGGCGTACGCGGATGCGCAGGCATCGATCCAGTTGGGCTCGAGATCGAGGCACAAGGCGGGCTCGTCCACCTGGACCCATTCGATGCCCATGCGTTTCAGTCGCTGAAGGACGCGCGAGTACGCGTGGGCGAGCGCAGGCATGAACTGCAACCGGTCTGCGCCGGTGTTTTCGCGCTTGGAGAGGCGCAGGAAGGTGAGCGGCCCGATCAGCACCGGTTTGACGGGTGTCCCCTGCACGAGCGCTTCCTTGATCTGGTCGAAGTACCACGCCGGCCCGCCGTCGAAGCGCGTGTGGCCGGAAAGCTCCGGCACGAGATAGTGGTAGTTCGTATCGAACCACTTGGTCATCTCCATCGCGGGCTGCGCGGCCGTGCCGCGCGCCAGCGCGAAGTAGTCCCGCAGGGTAAAGCGCTGGAGATCGAAGCCGAAACGCGCGGGCAGGCAGCCGAAGAGCACGGCGTGATCGAGCACGTGGTCGTAGAACGCGAAGTCCCCTGCGGTGATGTATCCCAACCCGGCGTCGGCCTGCCTGGCGCGATTCGCCGCGCGCAAGTTCATCCCCACCTGTGTGAGGTGCGCCTCGTCCGCTTCGCCGCGCCAGAACGCTTCCAGTGCGAACTTGAGTTCGCGCCGGGCGCCGATCCGGGGATACCCCGGTATGTGGGTGGTGACCATGGATCTTCGTTCGCCTCCTGTTGAAGCGCTGGAGTATTCGCCGGGTCACCAGTAGAATCAATGGATATGTTTTCAGATAAACATGAATAATATTCATACGATGCCATGATGGAGTTGCGGCACCTGCGTTCGCTCGTCGCGATCGCCGACACCGGCAGGCTCGCGCACGCCGCTGGACGGGTGCACCTCACGCAGAGCGCGCTGTCGCATCAGGTGCGTGCGCTGGAAGCACACTACGGCGTGGCCCTCTTCCAGCGCACGAGTGCCGGGCTGCGGTTTACCGCGGCCGGCCAGCGGTTGCTCGGTCTCGCGCGCCAGACGCTTGCGCTTGTCGCCGATGCCGAGCGCGATCTCGGCCGGCTCAAGGGCGATGCGCGCGGCGAAATGAGAATCGCGCTCGAGTGCCACACCTGTTTCGACTGGCTGATGCCGGTGATGGATGCCTTCCGCCGGCGCTGGCCGGAGGTGGAAATCGATCTCCTCGCGGGATTTCACAGCGACCCCATTGCGCTCCTCAAGAGCGAGAAGGCTGAACTCGTGATCGGCTCCCAGAAACCGCGCGGGCGAGACTACACCGCACTGCCGCTGTTTCGTTTCGAGATTCTGGTCGTGCTGCCGATCGAACATCGATTGCGCGCGCGCCGCCGGGTCGAAGCGGCCGACTTGAGGGGCGAAACGCTCATCACTTATCCGGTGCCTGAAGAACGCATCGACTTGATACGCGAAGTCCTGCGGCCCGCCGGCATCCGGCTCGAACGGCGTACCGCGGAGCTGACCGTCGCCATTCTGCAGCTCGTGGCGAGCCGCCGCGGCGTCGCCGCGCTGCCGAACTGGGGGGTGAAGAACTACGTGGAGCTCGACTACGTGGCGGCGAAGCGCATCGGCAGGAACGGCTTGTGGAGCGATCTCTATGCGGCCGTGCCGCGCGCGCTCGCCGCCAAGCCGCATGTCGCCGAATTCGTCTCCATCATCCGCAACGAGTGTGCGTCATCGCTGGACGGCATCGAGCTGCTTTAGGCACTCTTAGACGGTCAGGAGGATCTTGCCGATGTGCTCGCTCGATTCCATGAGCCGGTGTGCGGCGGCCGCCTCACGCAGCGGAAAGCGACGGTAGATCTCCGGTTTCACCTGGCCTGCTGCGAAGAGCGGCCACACCTTCTCGACCAGTTGTGCGCAGATGTGGCCTTTCTCTTCGATCGAAAGCGGCCGCAGGCGCGAACCGGTGATGATCAGGTGCTTCGCGTGTATGAGTCCGAAGTCGGCCTCCACGATGCGGCCCGCCTTCAAATTGACGAACACCAGCCGGCCGCCGTGCGCAAGGAGTTCCATTTCCCTGGGAATGTAGCTTCCGCCCACCATGTCGAGTATCACATCCACGCCGCGACCGTCGGTGTGCGTTTGCGCCACTTCGAAAAAATCCTCTTCCTTGTAATTGATCGCACGGTCTGCGCCGAAGCGTTCGCACGCTCGGCATTTCTCTGCAGTGCGCGCGGTGGCGAGCACGCGGGCCCCGAACGCTTTCGCGAGCTGAATCGCGGTGTAGCCGATGCCGCTCGACCCGCCCTGCACGAGGAACGTTTCACCGGGCTTGAGTCGCGCGCGATCGAAGACGTTGGTCCACACCGTGCAGAAGGTTTCGGGCAGGGCGCCTGCGTCTGCGAGCGCAACGTCCGCCGGGACGGGCATGCACTGCGGTGCCGGCGCGACCGCGTATTCGGCGTATCCGCCGCCGGACAGCAGCGCGCAGACCGTGTCACCGATCTTGAGTCCGCGCACATTGTCTCCGACGGCGACGATCGTGCCGGACGCTTCGAGACCCGGGATATCGGTCACGCCGGGCGGCATGGGATAGCGCCCCCGCCGCTGTGTGAGATCCGCGCCGTTGAGGCCCGAGCCCGCCACCTTGATCAGAACCTCCCCCGCCTGCGGCGCGGCTATCGCGCGCTCGACCGGCCTCAGGACCTCGGGGCCGCCGGGCTTGGCGATTTCGATTGCAACCATGTTTTTCGGCAGTATTGCTGTCAAAATGCGCTCCTTTCATCTTTTTTTGAGGCAGCGACCTGTTGTTTGCTGCTATCATTTCCGGCATAAGAATAACAACACCACAAGAAGAGAAGAAACTTGTCGGCGAAAAGGGGAGCGCATGATTACGCTCGACCTCGCACATCTGTCCCGCGAGGCGCTCGAAGGCATCGTCAGGGAACGCTGTGCTCAGTACGGCGCCGTAGTGCACATCGTCATCATTCAGGACAGCCAGACCTACAATTTCGCACTGGCTTCGGTCGAGATGGCTACAGCCGACCAGCGGCAGGCGGTGCTGCGTCATCTCGGCGATTCCGTGGTGGACGACGCCGTGGTGATACGGCTGGAACAGGCGTAATAGCGCGCTGAGAAAGCCGCTATCCCCGTTCGTATTGAGTCCTTCGTCCGCGGTCTGGACAGGCTGTGTGAAGCGAAGTCGAGACAGAACGCTCGTCTATGCCTTCACGGCCTCTACAAACAGGCTTTCGCGTTCGCGGTTGTCGAGACTTGCCAGGTCTTGCAGAGTGCTCTCGCCGAAGGAACGCCGCGACACTTCCGCGAAGCCCGCGCGGCGCAGCCACTCCTCGAGGAAGCCGAACGTGCACGGCGTGCGCACCGAGCCGTACCAGATGATCTGCGTGACGAGCTTGGCGCCGATCGAGCGCGCGTCGCTGTCCGGCACGAAAAAATATTCCACGTCTGCCGTGAAATAGGCCCGCATCGCCCGTTCCAGATCGGGCACGGCAAGCCGCAGCACGCCGCCATTTTTCAACACGCGATGCAATTCCTTCAGCGCGGGCGCGATTTCGTCCCACGCGAGATCCTGCACCACATGTATCGCGGCGATGCAATCCAGCGTTGCCGATGCAATCGGAAGTCCGCGCCGCAAGTCCATCCGAAGATCAATGCTCGGCACGCCCGCGGCATCGCAGTTGAGCCACCCCGGTGCCGCCTTGGAGCCGCAGCCCAGGTTCATCCTCAACACGCTCGAACCCATCTCGATAATAGGCCCGTGTCCGACGAAGGGTTCTAGAAGTTGCCGTTGTAGATCGCGCAACCGCGGCAGATGTCAGGCGGCTCGTCGGAAGCGAGGCGCTCGCGGAAAACCTCATAGTCGTCGCTATTCCATACGGCTGCGACGCCATTGTCGGCCATATTGCCGAAGCTGTAGCGGTCCGGCGTTGCGATCATGCAGCAGGGCATCGCCTGGCCGGAGTAGGTGACGTAGGCGCCGCGCCACGGCCAGTCACAACGCTCGCGCCCCTTCCTGGCGGCATGGCGCGGCGTCGGCTGCACATTGGGAAGGCGCAACGCCACGCCCAGTTCCGCAGCCGCTGTGCGCGCTTCTTTGAACCAGCGTTCTACGCGCTCCGGATCTTCGTGCAGCAACGTCTCGGCATCGACGAAATTGCGCATGGGCTGATATTGCGCCGGTAACGTGCCTTCGGTGAAGTCGTGCGCGAGGTGCTGCACGGCGATCGAGCGAATTCCGTACTCGTGCGCAAGCCGTACGATCTGCGGCATCTCTTCGAGATTGCGGCGCATGGCCACTGCGACCAGTATGACGTCCGGGTCCTGGGATTGCAGATGCCGCTTCGCGTCCATGAGACGCGTGAGATTGCGCAGCACGCGGCTCAGGCTCGAGCCGGTGCGGATGTAGGCGTAGGCGCCGGGATCCGCGGCATCGATCGACACGTGCAGCGTTTTGAGGCCGCTCGCGACGCACTCCAGCGCTCGCTGATGGGAGAGCGCCGTCAGGTTGGTGTTCGTGGATACTGCGATACCGCGCGCCGCCGCGTAGCGCACCATGTCGAGAAAACGCGGATGCAGGAAGGGTTCACCCATGCCCTGCAACTGCAACTCGGTCAGCGCGGGAAACTCATTCAGTATGCGGCAGAACGTCTCGAACCGTATGAAAGCGGGCGGCCGGCCGCGCGCACCTTCGCCGCGATAGACGACCGGGCACATGCGGCAGCTCAGGTTGCACTGACCGACCGGCTCGATTTGCACGAACGCAGGCAGCGCCGTGGCCGCAGCGCTGCGTGATGGCGTCATGGCTTCCGCGTCTTGACGAGATCCGCCTGACCGCGGGCTTCCTGCTCGACCGTCTTGCCGCGCTGGGTCTTGGCCCTTTTTTTACCGGCGGGGAAATTGTCCGTATCGAGCGTGCTGCCTGCCATGATAGACCTCCTGTTCGCGTATCAATACGGAACTGGAAGCAAGCGCTGTGCCCGCGGCTTAGACGACGAGAGATTTACGATGGCTTGATTTCAGCCGGGAGGATCTCGATGCAGAAGCTGGACAAGGACACCGTCGGCGGCGTAGCCGTCTCCCACGGTCTCGCATAACCGGGCATTTTCTTCGGCTGAGGCCATTTCAACGACTGCAAAAGATTTTTCCAACGGAATCGGGAACAGCCTCAGCGACACGCTCAGGACTGTGCCATATCCCGAACATTTGTTCTTGATGAATTCGCTGATCTGCTGGAGGGTGAGTTCGCGAAGATTCAGCTCGAGAACCATGGCGCGCGCCTTGAACGTTCTTAGCGTCGAGTTGAAACGCAAAACAGAATAGACCGCCCGATGCAAATAGGCAAACGCCCACATGATTGATTGCCTTTGCTGCGGGGTCGTTACCGCGTCGATGGGGCGGGCGCCGCGGGTTCAGTGGAAGGCGTCACGTTGTCTTTCTGTCCCGGAAGCGGAAGCAGGCCGCCGAGCAGCATGACGACGATGACGATTACGCCAATGATGATCCAAAGCGTTTTGTTGCTCATGGAATCTACTTTCAAAAGGGGGAAAGAATAGGACCTATCTGCAGCCGTCGCGTTCCCTGTCCAAGCCACAGGCGGTCATCCTGTTCATCAAGCGCGGGGCCGGCGCGGGAAAATCCTGATTACGCCGAAGATTGCTTCGGTTGCAGCCAACGCTCAAACACCCGTATCGACTCTTCGAACAGCGGCCGGTAATCCGGCTGCGCGGCATGACCCTTCGTGACAATCGCCTCGCGGTAGAGCTTG
>DATFGD010000072.1:0-3444 GCA_035249725.1 Burkholderiales bacterium | reverse complement strand
CGTCTCTGCCTTCATGAACGCGGCAAACTCGACCGGCCCGTCACCGGAAACTTCGTACCCGACATTTTCCAGCTGCTGGCGAGTCGCTGCATCTTTCAGCGGTTTGCCGAGCACAGCGTGAATGCGGTTGACGATATCTTTCGGTGTGCCCGCCGGCGCGAGAATGCCATTCCAGTTATAGCTCGAAAAGCCCTTCAGGCCTTGCTCTGCGGCGGTGCGCACTTCAGGCAGCAGCGGGGAACGCGTCGTCCCGGTCACGCCGAGCGCCCGCATCTTTCCATCGCGCACGTACGGACGCGCCTGAAAGATCTGGACCTGCGCATAGTCGATGTTTCCGGACATGAGGTCGACGACGTAGAGCGCGGCCCCCTTGTAGGGCACCATGGTCATCTTGATACCCGCAACAGCGGCGAAGTGCTCGATCGCAAAGTGACCGACTGTTCCCACGCCGGGTGTGGCATAGTTGATCTTGCCCGGCCCGGCCTTTGCAATGGCGATGAATTCCTTCAAGCCCTTGGCCGGAACGCTCGGGTGCGCGCACATGCAGCTCGCGCTCCGCGCGATAAGCGTGATCGGCGCAAAGTCCCGCAGCCCGTCATAGTTGAGCTTCTCGCGCACGCTGCGAGCGATCGTCAGCGGACCGGGATTGCCGCCGAGCAGCGTATAGCCGTCGGGTGCGGCCTTGGCCACGGCTTCGGTACCGATGACGCCGCCCGCCCCGCCGCGGTTGTCTACGATAACCTGTTGCCCGAAGGCGGCAGTGAGCTGCTGGGCCGCCCACCGCGAATGGGTGTCCGTCGGGCCGCCGGCTGCGAAGGGCACGATGATGCGAATCGGTTTCACGGGATAGGTTCGCACCGCACCGCCCGGAGCCGACTGCGACAACGCATTGCAGGAGACGGCAAACGAGATCAGCAGACCGACGAGCGTTGTGGTGAAGCGCATAATCATCCTCCTGGTGCAGATGCCCCGAGCACGGAGCCATTGGTTTTGTTCACGCAAGATAGTGGCCGCTCTACAGCTTGTCAATTAAGAGGGGTTCTATGCCGTTTACCGTCTGGTAAACTTCGGGACTCCCGTTTTGATCCGGCAACCACAAGGAACGCCATGCCCGCCAAAAAAACCAAATCTGCGGCGCGGAAATACCGCGACATACTCTACGAAGTGAAAGATCAGGTCGCATGGGTCACGATCAACCGGCCGCGCGTGCTCAACGCGTTTCGCGAGCACAGCCTCGACGAGATGATCGACGCCCTCAAGTCAACGCGCGAAGATCCATCCATCGTGTGCGCGGTGGTGACCGGCGCGGGCGACAAGGCGTTCTCGGCGGGTGGGGATTTCCACGCGATGAAGCGGCTCAACTTCGCCAACGCCTACATGTGGAACGACCGCATGCTGGGCCTTGCGATGACGATCCGGGGACTGCCGATTCCGGTGATCGCGATGGTGAACGGCTGGTGCATGGGTGGGGGGCACGAACTTGCCCTGTGGTGCGATGTCGTGATCGCTTCGGAGAACGCGGTGCTCGGCCAGACCGGCGCCAAGGTGGGCGCGTGCCCCACGGTGGGCGCGACGCAGTATCTTCCCCGGATCATCGGCGAACGGCTCGCGCGCGAGATGATATTCTGCGCCCGCCGTTTCAGCGCCAGGGAGGCGGTCGAAGTGGGATTGATCAACAAGTGCGTGCCGCAGAAGGACCTCCTCAGGGAAACGCTCAAGTGGTGCGAGACCATGAAGGGGCACAGCGCGCTGACGCTCCGCATGACCAAGCGTTCGCTCAACTTCGAATCCGACAATTTGTATTCATCGTGGCAGCACGGCATGGAGCTGCTGGCGCACGTCTGGGGTTCGGATGAAGCGAAGGAAGGGATGGACGCATTTCTTGCCGGCCGTGCGCCCGACTTCCAGAAGTTCCGCATGCGCGACAAGAAGGAACTCGAGCGCTATGTGCAAGGGCTCGCGCGCGACGAGAATGCGCCGCCGTCGATGCGCCGCAAGGCTTAGCATTTGCGCATGGCGTCCAGCAATACATCCGGCGCGCTCGAAGGCATACGCGTTCTCGACCTGACGCGCATACTTGCCGGGCCGCTGTGCACCATGATGCTCGGCGATATGGGGGCCGATGTGATCAAGGTGGAGCCGGTCGCTACCGGCGATGACACCCGCACGTGGGGTCCGCCCTTTGCTGCAGGTGAATCGGCTTACTTCCTTGGGGTGAACCGTAACAAACGTTCCATCACGCTCAACATGGCGGCCAAGCCCGGGCAGGAGATGCTCGCACAGCTCATTGCCAGGAGCGACGTGCTGGTCGAAAACTTCAAGCTCGGCACGCTCGAGAAGTGGGGCTTCGGCAACGATTGGCTGGAAGCGCACGCGCCGCGCGTTGTCCGTTGTTCGATCACCGGTTACGGCTCGACCGGACCCAAGGCGGCGCTTCCCGGCTACGATTTCATCCTTCAGGCGGAGTCGGGGCTCATGAGCATATGTGGCGAGCCCGATGGCACGCCGATGAAGTACGGTGTGGCGATAGTCGACATCGTGACCGGAATGCTCGCATGCAACGCGATCCTCGCTGCGCTCAACGCGCGGCATCACGGCGGACGCGGCCAGCATGTCGAAGTCTCACTGTTCGATTCCAGCCTCGCGATGCTGGCCAACGTCGCTGCGAACTACCTCGTTTCCGGCAAGGATGCGCGGCGCTTCGGCAACGGCCATCCGAATATCGTCCCGTATACCGCCTATCCCACGCGCGATGACATGATCGCCGTTGCGGTCGGCAACGATCAGCAGTTCGTGAAGTTTGCCGCGGCGCTCGGTAAGTCAGGATGGGCGAGCGATCCGCGCTACGCGAAAAACCCGGATCGGGTGGCAAACCGCGAATCGCTCGATCCGATGATTGCCGAAGTACTCGCGGGCGATGGCGCAGAGGGCTGGCTCGCAAAGCTTGCGGCGGCCGGCATTCCGTGCGGCCGCATCAACAGCGTGGCGCAGGCACTCAACGACCCGCATACCGCTGCACGTGAAATGGTTCGCGCCGTGAAGCACCCCACGGCCGGCGATCTCAAGATGCTTGGCATCCCGTTCCGGTTCAGCGCGACGCCGGCGTCCGTGCGCCGGCCGCCGCCGACGCTCGGCCAGCATACCGAGCAGGTGCTGCGCGAGGAACTGGGCCTGTCGGCCGAGCGCATCGCCGCGCTCCGCGCCGAGAAAATCATATAGTGAGGTTCGCATGTTCACCGGACTGGGCCATGTATCGATCGTCGTACCGAGCCTCGCACAGGCGGCGAAACGGCTGGAAGAGACGTATGGGCTGCGCGTCGGCGAAGTGCGGCTCAATGAGCAGCAGGGCGTGCGGCTCGCGTACGTCGATCTGGGCAACGCGAAGATCGAGCTGATGGAGCCGGCGCGTGCCGATTCGCCCGTATCGAAGTTCCTCGAGCGCAA
>DATFGD010000071.1:0-5256 GCA_035249725.1 Burkholderiales bacterium | reverse complement strand
GGGGTGAGCGGCGTGTCGGCGTGCGCAGCGAGATACGCTGCATCTTTTTGCAGTGCATAACCGAGCAGCACGCGCGCGTCCATAGCGTCCACCGTGCGCCGCGCCGCGGCGAGCGCCTGACCGATGGTCGGCATGAGATGCTGCGAGTCGTTACGCCGCCGCTTCCTCGCCGAGCTGCGCGAGCTGCTCGGCCTGGTGCTCGGCGATGAGCGCGTCGGTGAGTTCGAAGAGATCGCCGTCCATGACCTGTGCGATCTTGTAGAGCGTCAGGTTGATGCGATGGTCGGTCACGCGGCCCTGCGGGAAGTTGTAGGTGCGGATGCGCTCGGAACGGTCGCCGCTGCCGATGAGCGACTTGCGCGTCGCCGCGGTTTTCATCTGCTGGTCGCGAATCTGCTTGTCCTTGATGCGCGCGGCGAGTACGGCCAGCGCACGCGCCTTGTTCTTGTGCTGCGAACGATCGTCCTGGCACTCGACCACCATGCCGGTCGGCAGATGGGTGACGCGTATCGCGGAATCGGTCTTGTTCACGTGCTGCCCGCCCGCTCCCGACGCACGGAAGGTGTCGATGCGCAGCTCCGCGGGATTGAGCACCACGTTCACGATCTCATCGGCCTCCGGCATCACCGCAACCGTACACGCCGAAGTATGGATCCGCCCCTGCGTTTCGGTGGCGGGTACGCGCTGCACGCGGTGTCCGCCCGACTCGAACTTGAGCTTGGAGTAGGCGCCCCGTCCGACGATCTTCGCGATAATTTCTTTGTAGCCCCCGAGATCCGACGGGCTTTGCGAAATCACCTCGACCTGCCAGCCATTGCGCTCCGCAAACCGCGTATACATGCGAAAAAGGTCGCCGGCGAACAAGGCCGATTCGTCGCCGCCGGTGCCCGCGCGCACCTCGAGAAAGATATTGCGCTCGTCGTTGGGGTCCTTGGGCAAAAGCTGCTTTTGCAGCTCCGCCTCGATTTTGGCGAGCCGTTCGCGCGTCTCACGGATCTCCGACTCGGCAAAGTCGCGCATCGTCGGATCGCCGGACATTTCCTGCGCCGTCCTGATATCGGCCTCTCCGCTGCGATAGGCGTCGTAGAGTTTGACCACGGGCGCGATCTCGGCGTGCTCGCGCGCGAGCTTGCGATAATGGCCCATATCGGCGGGCGCGTTCTCCGCCGAAAGCAATTGATTGATCTCCTCGAGCCGGCGCGACAACTGCGCCAATTTGGCGACGATGCTCTCTTTCATCGCACGCCGGCTTTCCAGTCTGCGGACTCGCGGTTCATTGAGGACGTTGTACCTGATAAAGGCGGGCGAGCAGGGCCGCAAGCGCATCGCGCTCGCCGACCTCCGCATGGCTCAAGGCATGCGTAGGCGCATGCAACAGCTTGTTCGTAAGCGCGTGCGAGAGATGGTCGATCACGAGACGCGGATCGTCGCCGCGCGCCAGCCGCCGCAGCGCCCGCTCGATCTCGTGGCGGCGCGCACGCTCGGCGGTATCGCGCAGCGCGCGTATCGCCGGCACCAGCTCCCGGTTGTCGAGCCAGTGCATGAAGTCCGATACCTGATTCTCGATGATGACATCGGCCTGCGTGACCGCATTGCGGCGGAGATCCATGCCCTCGCGCGCGATGCGCCCCAGGTCGTCGACCGTGTAAAGAAATACGTCGTCCAGCCTCGCGACTTCGCCTTCGATATCGCGCGGCACGGCAAGGTCGAACATGAGCATGGGCCGATGCTTGCGCGCCTTGAGCGCGCTTTCCACGATGCCTTTGCCGATGAGCGGCAGGGGGCTCGCGGTGCACGCGACGACGATGTCGTGCGAGGCGAGCTGGCCGGGCAAGTCGTTCAGGGCAATGGTGCGCCCGAGAAAGCGCTCGGCGAGTTGCTGCGCGCGCTCCGGCGTCCGATTGGCGAACGTCATCCGGCGCGGGTGACGCGCGGCAAAGTGCGCGGCGATCAGCTCGATCATTTCGCCGGCGCCCACGAAGATAACGGTCTGCTCGGCAACGCTCGGATAGATGCGCTCGGCAAGTTGGACCGCGGCCGAGGCCATCGATACCGTGCTCGCGCCGATTTCGGTTTCGCTGCGCACCGCTTTTGCGACCGAGAACGTCCGCTGGAACAGTTTGCTCAAGAGCCAGCCGAGCGTGCCCGCAGCCTGTGCGGTGCGCACCGCCTGCTTGAACTGGCCGAGGATCTGCGGCTCGCCCAGCACCATCGAATCCAGCCCGCTCGCCACGCGAAAGGCGTGCTTCACGGCATGCTCCCGGGGCAGCCTATAGAGGTAGGGTTCGATCTGCCCGGGCTTGAGCTGGTGATAGCCGGCGAGCCATGCCGTGGCGAGTGCCGGCTCGGCGGTGGCGCAATAAACTTCGGTCCGGTTGCAAGTGGAGATAATCGCCGCTTCGCGCACCGGCTGGCGGGCGACCAGATCACGCAGCGCCTGCGTCATCGTTTCGGCGTGAAAAACCACCTGCTCCCGCACCGGCAAGGGCGCGGTCTGGTGATTGACGCCGAAAGCGAAGAGCTGCATGTCGTAGGCTTAAAAAAGGGCTTGTATTTTATATGCTTCAGTGAGGGCGTGCCATGCGTAAACGGTGCGTCTTTGTCCACCGTGACCTTCGGCCATCGCGTCGGCTCGACGTTTTGTTCTCTGCTATAGTGCCGCCGGAGTCTCACACCCGGCAACGGCGCTCTAGAGCGCTCTTTCGACGCATGGTCTACCCGAAGCCGATACGCTGCGTATGACCGGCCTCACGGAAACCCTCGCCCGCTTCATCCACGAGAAGAATTTGAGCGACGTGCCGGCGGTCGCGTGCGAGAAGGCAAAGAAAGTCATCGCCGACACCTTTGCGGTCATCCTCGCCGGTGCGGGCAGCGAACTCGCTGAGCCGTTGCTGCGCTATGTCGAGCGCTCGGGAGAAAGGGGCGACACGCCGATATTCGGGAGTGCGCGGAGCGCGACGCCCGAACTGGCTGCGCTGGTGAACGGCGCATTCGGCCACGCGCTGGATTTCGACGACGTGCTTTCGATGATGCCGGCCCATCCGAGCGCAGTGATCCTCCCGGCGTTGTGTGCCAGTCTGGGAGGGCGAAGGACTTCAGGCGCGAGCCTCATCGAGGCCTATGCGCTCGGCATCGAAGTCGGCGGCAGGATCGGGCTCGGCATCACGGTCGGCCACTACCACCGCGGGTTTCACGGCACCGGCACGCTGGGCATCTTTTCCGCACTGGGGGCGCTCGCCAAGCTGCACCGCCTCGATATCGCTACGACCCGCACCGCGTTCGGCATCGCATCCTCCATGGCGAGCGGCCTGCAGCGCAACTTCGGCACCATGACGAAGCCGCTCCATACCGGCTGGGCGGCACGCAGCGCCCTTGCTGCGATGCGGCTCGCGACATGCGGGTTCACCGCCGCGCCCGACGTGCTGGAGGCCAAATCGGGTTTCTACGCGGCCTATGGCGTAGCGCAATCCGACCCCCGGGTGACGGCTGCAAATTTCGGCCAACCGTGGGTGCTGATGGACCCCGGTATTGCGTTGAAGAAATTTCCCTGCTGTTACGCGTTGCACCGCGGCATGGACGGCGTGCTGGAATTGAAGCGCCGCCACCGGTTCGCAGCGGAGGACATCGAGCGCCTCGCCTGCCGCATGCCACCGGGCGGCATGCGCGTGCTCACCTATCCGCGTCCCACGACCGGGCTCGAGGCCAAATTCAGCCTGGAGTACGCACTCGCGGCGGGCGCGCTCGACGACCGATACGCGCTCTGGACGTTCACTGACGAGGCGGTGCGGCGTCCGGCTATCGCGGCGCTGCTGGAACGCATCGTCGCCAGCGAGGATCCGCGATGCAGGGGCGACGATCCGCTGTTCGAGACGCGCAGTCCCGGCAGCCGCGGCTTCGTCGAAGTGGCATTGACGCTCAGGAACGGCGTGCGCGACACCGTACGAATCGACCACCCGCCCGGTCACCCGTCGCGTGAGTTATCGTGGGACGATATCGAAGCGAAGTTCGCGGATTGCGCGACGCACGCGCACCTGCCGCTCGATCGCGCGGCCCGGGCTTTCGAGTCGATTCGCGATCTCGATCGCATCGATGACGTCACGCCGTTGCTTGCGCTGCTGCGCCCGCAATAAACCAATTACTCGGGGAGAAAACATGTACGGCGTCACTGCGGAACAATCCGCCATCCTGGACACGGTCAGGCGATTTGTCGACGCGGAAGTAAGGCCCCGCGCGGCGAAGCTCGATGCCGATCCGGATCCCGCGGCAGGCTTTTCCTGGGAAATCGTCGAAAAGGCGCACGCGCTCGGTATCCGCACCATGACGCTCTCCGAAAAATGGGGCGGCCTCGGGACCGATTCGCTGACGACGGCCATGGTCATCGAAGAGCTTGCCAGGGGTGATATCGGCGTCTCCGTCATCTTCGCGCAAACGCTGAAGATTGCGCAGATCATGGAGAAGGCGCTCAACGCGGAGCAGCAGGCGCGCGTGCTGCCGCAGTTTTCCGCCGACCCGCGCGGCATGCTCGCGATCGGCATCACCGAGCCCGACAACGCGTCCAATTATTTCCTGCCGTATCCCGCACCGTTCCGCACCAGCGCGACGAAAGTCCAGGGTGGCTGGATCGTGAACGGCATGAAGCATTTCATTTCCAACGGCAACCGTGCGAGCTATTACTTGCTCTTCGTTCAGACCACACCCGGGAAACCGCTCGCCGAAGGTTCGACCTGTTTCCTACTCGAGCGCGGCCGGCCCGGCTTCACCATCGGACGGGTACACGACAAGATGGGCGAGCGGCTCGCGAACAATGCCGAGCTGGTCTTCCAGGATTGTTTCATTCCCGACGACAACGTAGTGGGACAACCCGGCAAGGGATTCGGCGTGCTGGCGGAGTTTTTTCCGCAAAGCAATGCGTATGCGGCCGCGACCATACTTGGCGTCGCCGTCGCGCTGCACCGCAAGGCGATCGAATGGGCGCAAGTGCGTGTGCAGGGCGGTAAGCCGCTCATCGAGCACGATGGCATCCGCGCCCAGCTCGCCGAAATGCGGATGCTGATCGATGCCTCGCGCGCTTACGTCCATCGCGCGGCGTGGCTTGCGGACCATCAGGCGGAAGGCTGGGACAAAACGCTCGGCGCGCTCCCCAAGGCGATGGCGTCACAGTGCGCCTGGAAGATCGCGACGTGGACCATGGAGATCCACGGCGGCCACGGCTACATGAAGGAGTTGGGCGTGGAGAAACTCGTGCGCGATGCCGCC
>DATFGD010000070.1:0-2863 GCA_035249725.1 Burkholderiales bacterium | reverse complement strand
AGCGTGCGCAGATCGAGACCGGTGAGAGCCGCGTTGAGTCGTATCAAGGGCAGGTCTGCAACGGGATCGACTTCAGCGTCGGCGCGAAGGTCCGCCCCTGCACTCTCGGCTTTCCCTTCCAGCACCAGGCGCTGCAGGTTGCCGCGTGTTCGAATTCGCGCCGAAACGTGAGGTTCGATCTCCTGCCGGCTGATGGCGACTTGTGCGTCGATCGGGTAGGGCGCGCTCGTTCCTATATTCCCCGCTACGGCGATGTCGAAACCGTGCACGCGCAATCTCGCATCGTGCAGACGATGAGCGGAAGCATCCCCGCCATAGCGCAGCTTTACATCATCAATCGCGGTCGTTTCGTCTCCCCGTACAATCAGCAATTGCTGTATGCGTGCCGCATCGACCTGCAGCGAGACTGGAAGGCCCGGCACTTCGAGCGGGCGTGCTGGCTCACCCTGGTCAGCGTGCATGGTCACGCGGACCACGGCTGCTTGCAATTCGCCGACGTGCGGCGCCAGACGCAGGAGCGACGAAGGTGACACGCGAATGCGCACCTTCTCTGCGCGCACCGACTGTGCGGGCGATGCGTAATGGATGTGCGCAAAATTTGCGCCTTCTCCCAAGGTGCCGGCTTCATATTCGAGCGTGAGCACGCCGTCGCTCCACCCCTTCGCCTGCGCACTCAGCCATTGGAGGCCGCCGGACGTGTACAGCACCCACCCCAGGAAACCCGCCGTGAGGGCAGGAATCGCGACGACCGGAATCAGCAAGAGGGCGAGCAGGGGGCGCTTCATGCCTAGAAAGTGAAACCCGCTGAGAAGTGGAGCCGCACGCTTTTGGTTCGTTCCCCATAGGCGATGTCGGCGCGAAAGGGCCCGATCGGAGAGCGCCACCGCGCGCCGATGCCGTAGCCGAACGCCGCATCGAAGGCGCTGCGATCGTCGAAGGCGTCGCCCGCGTCGATGAAGACGGCTGCTCCCCAGTCCCCGGCGATCCAGCGTGTGTACTCGACGCTCCCGAGCAGGAGATAACGTCCGCCCACGATGGCGTTTCCCTGCGGCACGCCGATTGATTCGAAGGCGTAACCGCGCACCGTCTGATCGCCGCCCGTGCGAAAAAGAAACGTCGACGGGATGCCGAAACGCGAATCCGCCGCGACGGCGCCTGCTTCGGCGCGGATTGCGAGCTCGCCCCGTTCGCCCGCCGGAATGAGAAAGGTGCCCTTCGCCGTGCCACGGATAAAGTCCTGCGTCGCGAGCCCCGGTATGCTGGTGCCGATCTGTAACGTGGCGAAGACGCCGCGGCGCGGCGACAGCAGGTCATCCGTGTATCGCAGGGTCTTGCGATAGCCGAGGAACACGGCGTGGCTGTCCTCGATGTCGGATCCTTCGATTTTCTTGCGTTCGGTGTGTGCGGAAAGAGCGAGTTGGGATGGCGTGCGTTCCAGCCCCCAGTTATGCGCGGCGCCCACCATCGCCTGGCGCGTCACCTGGTTCTGGATATCGGTGCGCTCCACCTTGGTGCTGTAGGTATTCCAGCTTCCGCCGGGGTGGGGCGGGGTGTCGAAGTGTCCTTCGAGCCTCTGGTTCTTGGTGTCGAGACGCAGCCGCGAGCGAAAGCGCCACGCGCGATCGAATACGTTCGCATGGGTGTAGTCCGTTTGCAGCCCGAGCTGGGTGTCGGTGCTGAACGAGATGCCGGTATCGATCCGTTGCGAGCGGGCTTCAACGACGATCACCTCGAGCGGCGCCGATTCCGGCGGGGCGCGGGTGTCGATTTCCATCCGCGCGGTGGAAAAATAACCGCTTTCGAGCAGCCGTCTCTGAAAGATCTGCAGTTTGGTGAGCTCGTACGGCTCGCCGGGTTCGAACGGATTCATATTCTCGACGATGCGCTCGGGATATCGCTGCAGCCCGCTGACGCGCGTGCCGCCTGCACGGAACTCCGGGCCGCTGTCGAATTCGACTTCGAGCCGGGCGGTGCGCGCGGCAGGATCGACGTGTGCGCTGCTCTCGGTGATGCGCGCTGCAGCGTAACGGCCGCTCGCCAATACCGTGAGGGCTCGCCGTTTGGCGGCCTCCCATGCCTCCTGCCGAAAAGGTTCGCCGGGTTTGAGCAGCCAGCGGCGTCGCACCGCTGCGATCTGCGCTTCGCCGTGCGCATCACCGGCTGCGACGCCGTGAAAGCGCAGGTTCACGTCGGCGACCACGGTACGCGGCCCCGGCTCGACGCGGATCAGTACGCGAGCAGGTTTACCCAACTCGATGTCGCTGCGTACATCGGCGGAGAAGTAGCCGTCGGCGGCGAGCGCGTCGCGCGTTGCGGTCAGCGCTTCCGCGACAAGGCGCTTCAGCAGCGGTTCAGTCACCTGCGCGTCCGCGGCCCAGCGCACGAGGTCCAGTCCTTTCTCCAGCATCGCGGCGATCGGCTTGGGTGCCTCGATCGAAACAGAAAAGCGGAACCGTTCCGGCTCCACGACCTCAGGTGCGGCCGGCTGCGGGGCAATTTCCTGGGAATGAACCAGTGCCGACCCGAGCAACACGGCGAACGCGAAGAAAAACCGGCTGACGAGGCGGTACATGCTGTGCGACGCCGTGGTTTAGAACCCTTTGGCCGGTCGCGCGCCGACACAGGCAACGCTGTCGTTATGACCGACGGGTGTGAGACAGCGCGGCGTTCCGAAAATTCAGAAGCGCCGCACGGGTGGCAATTCTTCTACTGCTGCGGCAGTCCGATCCGGCGGATCAACTGGGCATAGCGCTCGGTTTCGGTTCGGATATGCGCCGCCAGCGTATCGGGTCCGCTCCCCACGACGATATAGCCCAATCCGCTCATGCGATTTTTGAGCTCCGGTGTTGCGAGCACCGAAACG
>DATFGD010000069.1:0-9953 GCA_035249725.1 Burkholderiales bacterium | reverse complement strand
GGACCGGGCGCCGAAGTGATCACGACGCCTTTCACCTTCATCGCCACGGCCGGGGCCATCTCCCAGACCGGTGCGCGGCCCGTTTTTGTGGACATCGATCCGGCGACGTTCAATATCGCCGCCGGGCGGGTGGCGGAGGCGATCACGCCGCGCACGCGGGCCGTGCTGCCCGTTCACCTCTATGGACAGCCCGCTGACCTGCGGCCCATCCATGAACTATGCAAAAAGCGAGGACTGGCGCTCATCGAGGACTGTGCGCAGTCCTTCGGGGCGGAATACGGAGGACGGAAATCCGGCGCATATGGCGACATGGGGTGTTTCTCGTTTTATCCCAGCAAGAACCTGGGCGCGTACGGCGATGGCGGTATGGTCATCACCGATGACGACGCAACCGCCGAGCGTTTGCGCCGGCTGCGGGATCACGGCCGCATCGAGGGCTATCGCCACGGCATGGTCGGCTACAACAGCCGGCTCGACGAACTGCAGGCCGCCATCCTGCGCGTGAAGCTCCGCCGGCTGGATCAGTACAATGTCCGCCGACGGCAGAACGCGCAGCGCTATGGCGAATGCCTCGCCGGCACGAGTGTGGCCCCGCCGGTTGAGGACGGCAAAGGCCTGCACGTCTATCATCAGTACACGGTGAGGGCGAAAAATCGCGATATCGTGCGCAAAGCGCTCTCCGCTGCCGGTATCGCAAGCGCCGTCTACTATCCCGTGCCGTTGCACCGGCAGGAAGTCTATGCGGCCGATTACCGCGCGGCCGGTTTTCCGGCAGCGGAAGCCGCCGCGGCGGAAGTGCTCTCGCTCCCCATGTATCCCGAGCTGTCGGAGCAGCAGATTCGCGAGGTCGCGCGCGTGGTGCGGCAGGCGCGAGCATGACGCGAGTCGCGATATTCTTACTTTGGCTCGTTCACTTTCTCCCTCTACCTTTCCTCGCCCGGCTGGGGCGCGGACTCGGATTGCTGATCTACGCGTTCGTGCGCGAGCGACGTCAGGTGGCCCTCACCAATCTGCGGTTGTGCTTTCCGGCGTGGGATGAGGGCGAACGCCGGCGTGTTGCGCGTGCGCACTTCCAGGCTTTCGGCCGCGCCTTTATCGAGCACGGATTGCTGTGGTGGTCGAGCAAGGCGCGCCTGCAGCGGCTGATCCGCGTCGAGGGCCTGGAACACTGGCAGGCCGTGTCGGGCCGGCCGGTCATCTGGCTTGCGCCCCACTTCGTGGGGCTCGACATGGGCGGCACACGCATCATCACCGAGTGGCGCGGCGTCTCCGTGTACAGCCGCCAGAAGGACCCGCTGCTGAATCGCGTCCTGCTGCGCGGGCGCACGCGGTTTGTGGAGCCCGTGCTCTTTTCGCGTCAGGACGGTATCCGCCCGGTCGTGCGCGCGGTGCGCCAGGGACTGCCGCTCTATTATTTGCCGGACATGGACTTGGGGGGCCGCGATTCGATTTTCGTCCCGTTCTTCGGTGTGCCGGCCGCAACCGTTACGGCGCTCGCGCGCATTGCGCGCCTTGCGAACGCGGTCGTCGTGCCGGCGGTGACGCGCCAGTTGCCCGGTGGCGCAGGCTATGTCCTCCGGTTCTACCCGGCGTGGACCGCGTTTCCCACCGACGATGTCGCCGCCGACGTGCGGCGGATGAATGCGTTCATCGAGGAGCGCGTGCGTGAAATGCCCGAGCAGTATTTCTGGCTGCATAAACGCTTCAAAACGCGGCCGGCGGGCGAAGCGAAGTTGTACTGACGCGGATGAAAACGAGCAGACCGGCCGACAAGGCGATTGAAGAGCGGCTCGTGATCCTGCCGCTGGCACCACGCGATGCCGAGGGAATTGCTCAACTCGCCGCTGCAATCTGGCGACGCCATTATCCGGGCATCATCAGCGCTGCACAGATAGAATACATGTTGCGGCAGCGCTATGACCCGGATCTCATACGCGCGGAACTCGAGCGCAGCGACCTCTGGTGGGACAAGCTGCTGGTCGATGGCGTGGTCGCCGGGTTCGCTTCGTATTTCCTGACCGCGGCCCCTGGAGAGATGAAACTGGACAAGCTCTACGTGCATCACGACCATCAGCGCAGGGGTTATGGCGGCCGGATGATCGAACACGTATGCGAACGCGCGCGCACGCTTCGATGCCGTCGCATCACGCTCGCGGTAAACCGGCACAATGCGACCGCAATCGCGGCCTATCGGAAACACGGCTTTACCGTGCGCACCACGCGTGTTCAGGATATCGGTGGAGGATTTGTCATGGATGACTACGTGATGGTGCGGGAGCTCTAGTGTTCCAGAATCCCGATGAGCGCGAACGCTGCGCCCTGCTTCGGCACATTCGCAACATCGCCGTGGTCGGACTTTCGCCGAATCCGGCACGTCCCAGTTACGAGGTCGCGCGCGCGATGCAGGGATACGGCTTCAATATCATTCCGGTGCACCCCGGTGTTTCAGCGGTTCTCGGCGCCAAAGCGCATGAAAGGCTGGCTGATGTGCCGCTGCAGATCGATCTGGTCAACGTCTTCCGGCGCGCCGAGCACATCGACGGCGTGGTCGATCAGTGCCTCGAGCTGAAGCTGAAAGCGCTGTGGATTCAAGAAGGTATCGTAAACGAGCCGGCGGCGGAACGGGCGCGCGCCGCCGGGATGACGGTGGTCATGGACCGCTGCATCTATCGCGATTATCGCGCGTTCTGCCTCTAAGTGCTGCTAAAATTCACTAAAATGCATGGTTTAGGCAACGACTTCGTCGTGCTGGACGCCACCCGCCATCCCATCACGCTTTCACCTGCTGAACTGCGCTACATCGCTGACCGGCATACGGGCGTGGGGTGCGACCAGATACTGCAGGTCGAGGCGCCGCATGAAAGCGGCACCGACTTCTACTACCGCATATTCAACGCGGATGGGAGTGAAGTGGAGCAGTGTGGCAACGGGGCGCGCTGCTTCGTGCGGTTTGTGCGCGAAAAAGGGCTCACACAAAAGACGGAGATCCGGGTCGGAACACGCGCCGGCGTGATCGTCCCGCGGCTCGAGCCGGACGGGCAGGTGACGGTCGACATGGGAGTGCCGATCTTCGAGCCGGCCCGCATCCCGTTCCTCGCGCCGAAGCGGGCGCTTACATACGAATTGGATCTGAGCGGAAAAACGATATCGATCAGTGCGTTGTCTATGGGCAATCCGCATGCCGTCCAACTCGTTCCGGACGTGGACGCTGCGCCGGTGACGGACGAAGGCCCGCACATCGAGCGGCACGCGCGTTTTCCGGAACGCGTAAACGCAGGCTACATGCAGATACTGAATCGCGGCCACATCCGCTTGCGCGTTTACGAGCGGGGTGCCGGTGAGACGCTTTCCTGCGGCACCGGCGCGTGCGCAGCAGTGGTGGCCGGCATTTCGCGCGGACTGCTCGATACGCGCGTTCGCGTCACCACGCGGGGGGGCGAACTGCGCATCTCCTGGGCCGGTGAGGGGCAGCCGGTTCAGATGACCGGGCCGGCCGCCACGGTGTTCGACGGTGAACTCGAGCTTGCAGACCGGGGAGAAAAATGAAATCCGAAGACGTGGCGGAGTACCTGAAGGATCATCCCGAGTTTTTTGAGCAGTATGCCGACATGCTCGCGGAGATCTATATTCCGCACCCGCACGGGGGGCGGACCATCTCGATCAGCGAACGGCAGATCGTCACGCTGCGGGAAAAGAGCCGGCAGCTCGAATCGAAGTTGCGGGAAATCATCGAGTTTGGAGAGGAGAATGACGCGATCGGCGAGAAAATCCATCGCCTCACGCTGTCTCTACTCGGCGCCCGCGGTGTCGCCGGTGCGCTGAGTGCAGTCTACCTGAGCCTGCGCGAGGACTTCGCGGTGCCCCACGTGGTTTTGCGGACTTGGCGGGCTGGCCAGCGCGGCGAGCTGCCGGAAATGGGCGCCGTGAGCGCCGGGATACGCGATTTTGCAGCGAGCCTGACGCAGCCGTATTGCAGCGCCCAGGCGATGGTCGATACCGGAACGCTGTTCGGCGAGTCGGCGCCTCACCTGCGCTCGTTCTCCTATGTGCCGCTCCGCGACGATGGCGTGTTCGGCCTGCTCGCCCTGGCGAGCGAAGATCCGCAGCGCTTCTATCCGGATATGGGGACCCTGTACCTCAAACGGATAGGCGAACTGGTTTCCGCCGGACTGCTCGCGCATCTGGCGGCATGAAGCGCGAGGCGGCAGGCTCGCCGGCCGCAGAGGCGCGCCGTCTGCTGCAGGGTTATCTCGCGCATCTCACCAACGAGCGGCGCTTCAGCCCCCATACCGTACGCGGCTATGCGCGGGACATCGACGCACTGATTCAGCTCGCGGGCGCGGTGCCGCTGAAGCGTCTGCAGGTGCACGAGGTGCGCCGCTACGCTGCGCAGCTTCATGCGCGCGGCCTGGGCGGCAAATCGCTTGCGCGGGCGCTCTCGGCATGGCGCGGCTTTTTCAAGTACCTTGCGCGCGACCACGGTTTTCAGCACAACCCGTGCGTGGGCATACGCGCGCCCCGGTCGGGGAAGAAACTGCCGCGCACGCTCTCGCCGGACGAAGCGCAGCAATTGCTGGAAACCGACGCCGCCGGCCCGCTCGCGCTGCGCGACAAGGCGATCTTCGAACTGTTCTACTCATCGGGATTGAGACTTTCGGAGATGACCAGCCTCGATCTGGGCGACGTCAGCTTCGAGGACGCCACCGTGCGCGTGACGGGCAAGGGCGCAAAGACCCGCGTCATTCCGGTCGGTTCGCACGCGCTCGCGGCGCTCGAGGCGTGGCTCACGGTGCGCGGCTCGCTCGCCAGCAGCGTGGAAAAAGCGCTCTTCCTCAATTCCCGGGGCGGACGTTTGGGCCCGCGCGCGGTGCAACTCAGGCTCGAGACCTGGGCGATCAAACAAGGTTTGGGCCGGCGCGTACACCCGCATGCGCTGCGCCATTCGTTTGCCTCGCACGTACTGCAGTCGAGCGGTGATCTGCGCGCGGTGCAGGAAATGCTGGGGCACGCCAGCATCTCCACGACGCAAATCTATACGCAACTCGACTTCCAGCACCTCGCGAAGGTGTATGACGCCGCACACCCGCGTGCGAAGCGGCGTGGTTAATGGAACCTGTCTTAGGCAGGCGATGGACAGGCTGATACTGAGGCCCGGTCGGGAGAAAGCCCTCAAGCGCCGGCATCCGTGGATATTCTCCGGCGCCGTGGCCCGAGTCGAAGGCGAGCCCATGCCCGGGGATACGGTCGAGGCATGGTCCAATGGCGGGGAGCTGCTGGCGGTGGCGGCATATAGCCCGCAGTCGCAGATTCGCGCGCGCGTTTGGGACTGGCGCAGCCGCGCGATCGATCGCGACTTCTTCATGGAGCAGGTGAAGCGCGCGCTGAACCAGCGCTCCGGCATGCGCCCGGAAGTAAGCGATGCCATGCGGCTCGTCAATGGCGAGGCGGACGGGCTGCCCGGTGTCGTCGCCGACCGTTATGGCGACAGCATTGTGCTGCAGATCACCAGCGCCGGGGCCGAACGCTGGCGTGACGAGATCGCGGACGCGCTGCTGGATGCGACCGGCGCGACCCGCGTCTGGGAGCGCTCGGATGCCGATGTGCGTGCGCTCGAAGGCCTTGCTTCGCGTTGCGGCCCGTTGCGCGGCACACCCCCGCCACGCGCGATCGTGATCCACGAGCACGGCCTCAAATTCGAGGTCGAGCTCGAGCGCGGTCACAAGACCGGCTTCTACCTCGACCAGCGCGACAATCGGCAACGATTGCGCGCGCTTGCATCCGGTTGCGATGTGCTCGATTGTTTCGCCTATACGGGCGGGTTTGCGTTGAATGCGCTCGCGGGCGGCGCGCGTGCCGTCACGGCGGTCGAGAGTTCCGGCGCGGCGCTCGAACTCGCGCGGGCCAACGCGACACTGAACGCACTGTCCAGCGCCGAATGGATAGAGGGCGATGTATTCCAGCGTTTGCGGCAATTTCGCGACGCTTCCCGGCAGTTCGATCTCATCGTGCTCGATCCGCCGAAATTCGCGCCCACGGCGGCGCACGCGGACCGCGCGGCCCGCGCCTACAAAGACATCAACCTGCTCGCCTTCAAATTGCTGCGGCCGGGCGGCGCGCTCATGACGTTCTCGTGCTCCGGTGGCGTCTCCACCGAGCTGTTCCAGAAAATCATCGCGGGCGCGGCGCTCGACGCTGCAGTGAACGCCCGGATCGAAGCGTGGCTCCACGCCGCGTCCGATCACACCGTCGCGCTCAATTTCCCGGAAGGGGAATACCTGAAAGGGTTGCTGTGCCGCGTGTACGCATGAGGAGGTTCCACCGGCCGGACCCATGAGCTTCGAGTGAAAATCCGCCGACTTTTGTAAGCGAACCGAAGACGCGATTACGCGGTATCGGCCGCGCATTCAATCACCCCCCGCTTTTTCCTGCCGGCGGGGGTACCGGATCGACGCCGCCCGCATGCCACGGATGGCATTTGAGGATCCGTTTCAGGGCAAGCCAGGCGCCGCGCAGCGCACCGTGCGCATCGATCGCCTCGCGCGCATAGGCCGAACACGTGGGATAGAAGCGGCATTGCGTGCCGAAAAACGGGCTCAGCAATAACCGATACCCGTCGATCAGCGCCATAAGGACAGTCTTCATTGGCGATCGAGTATAGCGCAGCGCCGTAGCAAGCCGGCGCTGCTCGTGGCCCACCGCCTGGAGTACAATGCAGGCTCATCGCCTTCGGGCGCGCGAACTTGCCTCCGCCGTGGCGAGCGCATCCACTCCCTCCATCTCTACCGACAATCCTGCATCGCGTCTGCACCATCACGCGCGGCGCGGTTTGGTACTGTTCGCGCTGGCGAGCGTTGCGCTGCACATCGTTTTGCTCGCGGCTCTGCCCGGATTCGAGGCGATGCAGATCGTGCCGGAGGCGCGCGTACTCGATGTGGTGCTCGTCGAATCGAGCGCCGCCACCGCCATCGTATCCGAGCCGAGCGCGCCACCGAAGCCGGATACGTCTCCGCCAAAGCGCGATGCCGTCCCCAAAGCGCCGGTAGCGAAACCGCGCATTGACAGGCAGGCTCCACGGCAAAGAAAGCCCGAGACTCATCGCGCGACGGAACCCGACACGCCGCCTCCCCAAGCGCCATCCGCATCGAGGCAACAGTCGCGGGCAAATGCGACGCCAAGCATCCCGGTTGCGCCACCCGCACCCGACCCGGGCCGTGCTGCAAGCGGTGCGAAGCCGCCGCTTCCCACGCACGAGGCGGCGCCGGTCACATCGCCCGCCTTCACTGCATCGTATCTGACCAACCCCGCGCCACGTTACCCGTTGATTGCCCGGCGCAACGGCGAGCAGGGCACGGTGACGTTGCGCGTGCTCGTGATGCGGGACGGTGCACCTGCGCGCGTGACCATCGAGCAGACGAGCGGCTCGCGCCACCTGGACAGCGCTGCGCTCGAGACGGTAAAGACATGGCGCTTCGTCCCGGCACGCAAGGGCGATGAGGCGATTGAAGCATGGGTGATCGTCCCGATCGTGTTCCGGCTTGAAGGCGCATCCTGAGGCGTCGCGATATAATGGCCGCTTTCCTGGCATAAACTTTCAACGGCGTTTCGCTGTCCACCGCTCGTGGCGCGCGGTGACGCGCCGGGATCTCATCCAATCGCACTGTCCTTTTCGTGACCAACGAGATTTTTCACGGCACAACGATCCTTTCGGTACGACGCGGCCGGCGTGTTGCGCTCGGCGGCGACGGTCAGGTGACGCTCGGCAACGTCATTGTGAAGGCGAGTGCGCGCAAGGTGCGCCGGCTGTACCAGGACCGCATCATCGCAGGTTTCGCCGGCGGCACGGCGGACGCATTCACGTTATTCGAGCGCTTCGAAGCCAAGCTGGAAAAGCATCAGGGCAATTTGATGCGCTCGGCAGTGGAACTGGCGAAAGACTGGCGCACCGACCGCATTCTGCGCCGGCTTGAAGCGATGCTGGTCGTAGCGGACCGCGAGCACTCGCTCATCATTACCGGCAACGGCGACGTGCTGGAGCCCGAACTCGGTCTCGTGGCGATCGGCAGCGGCGGACCCTATGCGCACGCGGCGGCGCGCGCGCTCTTTGAGAATTCCGATCTTCCTCCCGAGGACATCGTCAGCAAGGCGCTCAGTATCGCCGCCGAACTCTGCATTTATACCAATCAGCAGCAGGTGATCGAGGTACTGGAGTAAGCGTTAACACGATGGCGCGAGCCGCGGCTGCTCTGCACGGCATTCGCGCTCACCGCGCCGCGCCACAAGGTGCTTTTCATGTCGCAGATGACCCCGCAGGAAATCGTCCATGAGCTGGACAAACACATCATCGGTCAGCACGATGCCAAGCGGGCGGTGGCGATCGCATTGCGCAACCGCTGGCGCCGGCAGCAGGTCGACGAGCCGCTGCGCCAGGAGATCACGCCCAAGAACATACTGATGATCGGGCCCACCGGCGTGGGTAAGACGGAGATCGCGCGGCGGCTCGCGCGCCTGGCGGGCGCACCTTTCATCAAGATCGAGGCGACCAAGTTCACGGAAGTGGGCTACGTCGGCCGGGACGTGGACACGATCGTGCGCGATCTCGTCGAATACGCGGTCAAGGAGATGCGCGAGCAGGAAATGCGCAAGGTCCGCGCCCAGGCGGAGGACCTCGCGGAGGAGCGCATTCTCGACGTGCTGCTGCCGCAGGCGCGTGACGGCTACGCCACGGAAGCGGCGGACCGCGACAGCGCAACGCGCCAGAAATTTCGCAAGCGGTTGCGCGAAGGCGAACTCGATGACAAGGAAATCGAAATCGAGGTCGCGGCCATGCAGACGCAGATGGAGATCCTGGCGCCGCCCGGGATGGAGGACCTGACGTCCCAGATCCAGAGCATGTTCCAGAACCTGGGATCCGGGCGCAGGCGCATGCGCAAGCTGAAGATCAGGGATGCCATGAAGCTCCTCACGGAGGAGGAGGCGGCCAAGCTGATCAACGACGATGATCTCAAGCTGCGCGCGCTCCACAACGTCGAACAGAACGGCATCGTGTTTCTCGACGAAATCGACAAGATCACCAGCCGCTCGGAAGTCTCGGGCGCCGATGTCTCGCGCCAGGGTGTGCAGCGTGATCTGCTGCCCCTGGTCGAGGGCACGACGGTCTCGACCAAGTACGGCATGATCAGGACCGATCACATCCTCTTCATCGCGAGCGGCGCGTTCCATCTCGCCAAGCCGTCCGACCTGATTCCGGAGTTGCAGGGCAGGTTTCCCATTCGAGTGGAGCTTGCCAGCCTCTCGGTCGCGGACTTCGAGCAAATACTCACCAACACCGATGCATGCCTTACGCGTCAGTACGAGGCGCTGTTGGCGACCGAACAGCTCAAACTCGAATTCCGGCCGGACGGCGTCAAACGGCTTGCCGAGATCGCATGGCAGGTGAACGAGCGCACCGAAAACATCGGTGCGCGCCGCCTCTATACCGTCATGGAGAAGCTGCTGGAGGAAATTTCATTCAATGCGGGCAAGGCGGCTTCACAGACGGTCACCATCGACGCGGCTTACGTCGATGGCCGGCTCAAGGAACTCGCACAAAGCGAGGATCTTGCCCGCTATGTGTTGTAAAACGCAGAGGGCGCCGTGCAGCGCCTATGCCGGTGTCACCTCGCGGGCATGCTGCAGTAGATGGGCGTGGTGCGTTATGGCGCCGTCATCGTCGCACAACGGGTAGACGGCATAGAGAAAATCGCGCATCTCTCCGCCGCGGCGCTGAGCGCGCACCTCCTCGTCGGCGCCGATCTTCATCACGGTTATGAATCGGGCGAGCGGCAGATCGACCGGCTCGCGTGTGCCGATTCCCAGCATCTCGCACAGACGGCGATTGGCATACCGGATTGTGCCGTCCGATCGCGTGATCGCGATCCCCAGCGCGATGCGTTCGATATCCCTGAGCAAGTCCT
>DATFGD010000068.1:0-2398 GCA_035249725.1 Burkholderiales bacterium | reverse complement strand
CGGCCACAGGACCGTATCGCGATCGTCGTCTACGCAGGCAGCGCAGGTCTCGTGCTGCCGTCCACGCCCGGTACGCACAAGGGCCGCATCGCGCGGGCGCTCGACGAGCTCGAGGCCGGCGGCTCGACCGCAGGCGGAGCCGGCATCCGCCTCGCCTATGACGTGGCGCGCGAGAACCACATCGAGGGCGGCAACAATCGCGTCATCCTCGCAACCGATGGCGATTTCAATGTCGGCGTCTCCAGCGACGCCGAAATGGTGCGCCTCATCGAGGAGAAGCGCCGGCAGGGCACGTTCCTGACCGTGCTCGGCTTCGGCACCGGCAATCTCAAGGATTCGAAGATGGAGAAGCTCGCCGATCATGGTAACGGCAACTATGCGTACATCGACAACATCGCCGAAGCGCGCAAGGTGCTGGTCACCGAGATGGGCGGCACGCTCTTCACGGTTGCCAAGGATGTGAAACTGCAGGTCGAGTTCAACCCCGCGCGCGTGCACGCGTATCGGCTGATCGGATACGAGAACCGCATGCTGGCGGCGGAGGATTTCGATGATGACCGCAAGGATGCCGGCGAGCTGGGCGCGGGTCACACCGTGACTGCCCTCTACGAGATCGTGCCCGCCGGTGTCACCGGTACGGTCGAGGTACGCGAGAGTGGTGAGCTGCGTTACCACGAGCGGCCAACCGTAGCAGCGGGCGCGCGCGAGCTGGCATTCGTGAAGCTGCGCTACAAGCAGCCGGATGGTGCGAGCAGTCGGCTGCTCGAGGTACCGGTACGTGCACGGGACGCAGCCCGCGCTTCAGAGGATCTGCGGTTTGCCGCCGCTGTCGCCGCGTTCGGCATGCTGCTGCGCGAGTCAGAGCATCGCGGCGCCGCCACCTACGGCGATGTCATTGCGCTCGCGCGTGATGCAGTCGGTACGGACGATGGCGGCTACCGCGCTGAGTTCGTGCGGCTCGTTCGGACCGCACAGGAGCTGGTCATGCCTCGCCACGCCGAAGGTCGAGGGAATTGGTGACGCCTTCCACTCCACGCACCGCCTTGACCGTGCGCACCAGTGTCTGCACCTCGCCGCTCGGTGCGTCACCGGTCAGGGTGATGCGGCCATCATCGGCCGTGACATCGATGCGGCCGGGATTCGAGATGCGGCGCCCGATCGCGCTGCGCACACGCTCCTCGAGCACGCGGTCGTCGACACCGCCGCGCTCCATCACACGAGCGCCGGCCTCGTGCGCGAGGCCGGTCGCGCGGTTGCGAACGTGGCGCACCGTCGAACGGGTCGCGTCCTGTACCTCGTGCCCTACGTGCGTCAGCCGATCCTTCACGAGCGCCTGGCGGCGCGCCCCCTTGTCGCGGTCGAGGAAATACGCGAGGCCTGCGCCCAGCGTTACGCCGAAAAGGAATGTCTGGGATCTGTTCATGACTGCCTCCGCGATACCGTGAGCAAGGACCGTGCGGAGGGATGCAAGAAGCACACACGCGGGACACTGGTGCAGAATCACGCCCAACCCGGTATAGTGGAGCGGTGCGCACGGCGTTGGCGCGCGATCCTGTTTCCCGGGCGCGGATCCATGAAACGAACCCTGCTTTTCGTCATGCTCTGCGTGGCATGCCAGCCGTCGGTCATGCGGACGCAGCAGCCCGAAGCGCGCGCGCTACCCGAAGCCCATTCGGCGGCGGATACTGCCGCGGTGCTCGGTGTGGTGCAGCGTTTCTTCGATGCAATGGCCGCGCGTGATACAGCCGAATGGGCGCAGGTGCTGACGCCGGAAGGTCGATGGTACGGCTACACGAACAGCCCTGATGGATTCAGCATGTTCACGCGCACGAACCGGGAAGCGATCGACGGCCTCGGCAGGTCGAACGACACCATCGTGGAACGCATGTGGGACGCGACCGTCCTGCTGCACGACCGCATGGCCGTGGTGTGGACGCCGTACGACCTCTACATCAATGACGTATTCTCGCACTGCGGCATCGATGCGTTCACGCTGCTGAAGGTCGACGATGGCTGGCGCATCGCATCAGTCGTGTTCTCGCGCCAGCCGCAGGGCTGCGCGCCGAGCCCGCTCGGGCCGCTGCGTTAGGGCGTTTGCGCAGCCCTGTCGCTCAGCGGCTTGATGCCGTAGCCCGTACGCCGATACAGCGCAGCAATCGCCAGTGAAATGAGCGGGCCGCTGTAGCAGAAGACTGCCCAGGGCGCATAGCTGAGCGTCGAGATGCCGAGCGTCGTCGCCATGAACACCCCCGACACGGTCCACGGCATGAGTGGCTCGGTGATGGTCACCGAGTCCTCGAGCGCGCGCGAGAGATTTTCCGGAGCGAGCCCGCGCTCCAGATAGGCGCCGCGGAACAGACCGCCGATCACGAGCGCCGTGACGCCCTGATGGCTGGTG
>DATFGD010000067.1:0-5347 GCA_035249725.1 Burkholderiales bacterium | reverse complement strand
AGCAAACGATGTCGCGCATCAAATCGTAATCGGGATGCCCGTCCTCATGGAAGGCCGCGAGCTGCTCTTCCACCAGATCGAGAAGCTGCTCGAAGCGGATATGCTCGTTATGCCATTCGGCGAGTACTTCATTGCATTGCAACGCTCCAAGCGGCGCAGCACGTGGGGGGAGGGGTGTCTTGCCTTCGGTTACTGGAACCTGTTCCTTGCGTACGTTTGCCATGTGTCGTCTCTCACGGAAAAGCGGACGCAACCGCGGAGCTTCCGGACGCCTGGTCCGCATTCGTCAAATGATCACTTCCTCGCGTGTCCTGCGGTTCATGTTATCCAGTCAGCGGCGGCGGCGATGTTGATTCAGATCAACCGCTGTCGATGCCCCTGGGGCAGGATCACGCCTACGTGCGATGGACGAGCACCGGAATCGTCGTGTGCGAGAGGACTCTGCTCGTTTCGCTCCCGAGCAGCAGGCGCGAAAGGCCGCGGCGGCTGTGTGACCCCATGAATATCAGGTCGCATGTGTAGCGCTTCGCGGCCTTGATAATTTCGATGTAGGGGAAGTCGCTGATCGCGTGGACGCCGGTGTACGGGACACCCGCCCGCGTCGCGGCCTGCTCCACATCCCGGAGCACCTTTCCGGAGTGCTTTCTGGCTCTTGCTGCATACTCCCGCGGAGACACGTAGCCACGCGTGGTCGATTCCTCGAACACATTCCCGCGCTGTGCAGGAGCCACGTGTATGCCGACGACTTTTGCGTTCTGATCTTTCGCGAGTTGCACAGCCGGCCTTATCGCCTTGCGCGAATCGGGAGTGCCGTCGATCGGTATGAGTATGCACTTGTACATGGGTTGCTCGTTCGGTTATTGAAAAAAGTCGCAGCTGTGCTCCTGAAGCGCTGCTGGAGCGGCGGCCACCAGCAGCGCTCGCGCGCTTACTGCGTGCGCGGCCCGTAGCCCGGCCCACGCGGACCATCGGGCGGCCCCATGCGCGGGCCTGGACCCATGCCGGGTCCCCGAGGCCCCGTGCCGTCCGGCCCCATTCCCTCTCCGGGGCCCATGCCCGGCCCGCGGGGTCCGGCACCGGTCGGCCGGTCGGGAAGCGTGATGCCGCGTTCCTTCGCGCGTTCCACCATCGCTGCATGGTGTTCATCGCGTATGGCCTGCCGCTCCTCAGCGCTGTGGGTACTACGCATCTTCGCTCGGTACTCATCCCGCTCTTCAGGGGACATCATGCGATAGCCGTAGATCGGTTCCCTCTTCGCGGCCGGCTGGTCCGCGCTCTGCTGCGCGAGCGCAGCCGGCCCGCCCACCACCATGAACGCACCCGCGATAGCCAATCCAAGGACATGCCTTCTCATCGGTGTCATGTGCGATCCTTTCCTAAAAACGTGTGTGCGCAACCCGCACACATCGCGATCGACTCTAATTCGGCAAGTGGCGACCCGTACTGATTCAGGTCAACCCAAGCCCATATCGAGCCCGCTGCCGGCCTGGCCGTTTGCTTGATTCAGATCAAAACGGCGCTGCTTCGCTTGCCGTACTATTCGATCACGCAAATCTCGATCGAAACCATGACACGAGATGTGTACGCCACAGTGTTGAAAAGCATGAGGTGAGACGATGGAAGCAATGCTGGTAAGTGTATGGACGACGATGGTACTGCTCGTGGTCTTCATCGGCATCGTTTCGTGGGCATGGGGCAGCGCGCGCAACGGAGCCTTCGAAGCCGCTGCACGGCTGCCGCTCGAAGACGATGCTTGCCGGCGGACGGCGTGCGAGTGCGGCAGGCAGTGCCCGAGGTAAGGGACTCCGTCAAGGCGTTCTGAAGTATTACATCTGCGTTATCACGGTGGATACCGCGCCCGAACCGAGCGCCCGCTTGACGGGGCCCCCACGATGCGTCCCATCTGGACGCTCTGGCCGTCTTTCGTGGGTCGCCAGTGCCGCCGAAGTCATCTCCTTCACGGTGTTTGCCCCGGCCGATCTGCACGTCTTCGAATAGCCGTCTACCGCGAGCCGCACGACGGTTATACTCTGAGCTTTTTTCGGTACTGGCTTTCTGTGCAGCCTCCAGCGCCTTCACCTCCTTGCCCCAGCGCAGCGCTGCCGGACTCAACGACGCGTGTTCGCCGGAGCCCACGTCGCGGCCGCCCGGTTGCCCGAAGCGCCCGGAGGCGGTCACACCACACCGGAACGGAATCGTACGGTGATTCCGTTTGACGGTGGCGAATCCGCAGGCGAGGACCGTATTTAGCGCACGCAACCTCACCAAGATCTATCGCATGGGTGAGGTGAGCGTACACGCGCTGCAGGGCGTCGATTTGGCTGTGGCAGCCGGTGAATTCATCGTGCTGCTGGGGCCCTCCGGCAGCGGCAAGAGCACGCTGCTCAACATCCTGGGCGGCCTCGACACGCCCTCGTCCGGCGAACTGCGCTTTCTCGATCGCGATCTCACGCACGCCGACGAGGCGGTGCTCACGCGATACCGCCGCGAGCACGTCGGGTTCGTCTTCCAGTTCTACAATCTCATCCCGAGCCTGACGGCACGCGAGAACGTCGCGCTCGTGACCGACATCGCGGACGATCCCATGCCGGCGGCGGAAGCGCTCGCCTGGGTGGGACTGGGAGAGCGTCTGGATCACTTCCCCGCGCAACTCTCCGGCGGCGAGCAGCAGCGCGTCGCGATCGCCCGCGCCATCGCCAAGCGCCCGCAGGTGCTCCTGTGCGACGAGCCGACCGGCGCGCTCGACTACGCAACCGGCAAGCTCGTGCTCGAAGTGATCGCGCGCATCAACGCGCAGCTCGGCACCACCGCGATGGTCATCACGCACAACGCAGCGATTGCCGGGATTGCGGATCGCGTGTTGAGGCTGGCAAACGGCAGGATCGCAGGCGAGACGAAACCCGAACGCAAGCTTACGCCGGCGGAGATTTCGTGGTAGCCGCAATCGACCGCAAGCTGCTGCGCGACCTGTGGGGGCTGAAGACGCAGGTCATATCGATTGCGCTCGTCATTGCGTGCGGCATCGGCGGCCTGATCGCCTCCTTCTCGACCTACGACTCCCTGTTGTATTCGCGCGAGCATTACTACGACACAGCGCGCTTTCCGCACGTATTCACAACCGCGAAACGCGCGCCCGGCTCGCTGGAGGAAAGGATCCGCGCCATCGCCGGCGTGTCGGAAGTGGAGACCCGGGTGGTCCGCGATGCGCAGCTTTCCATACCGGGTGTCGTGCCGCCAATGATTGCCCGCATGATCGGCTTCGATTTTGCGCGGCCCTCGGCGATGAGCCGCCTCACGCTGAGGACCGGCCGCTGGCCCGCTCCGGGCGCAAAAGGCGAAGTGGTCGTGAACCAGCGCTTCTTCGAAGCGCGCGCGCTCGACCTTGGCGCAAGCATCAATGTTCTGCTCAACGGGAAGCTCGAGCGGCTCACGGTGGTCGGCACGGTGCTCACGCCGGAATACATCTATGCGACGCGCGGCGGCGCGATGCCGGACGACGAGTGGTTTGCCGTGCTGTGGATCGATGCCGAGGCGCTCGCTGCGGCGTTCAACATGGAAGGTGCATTCAACTCCGTGCTGCTGCGGCTCGCGCGCAATGCGTCGAGCGAGCGGGCGATTGCAGCGCTGGACCGCATTCTCGAACCTTACGGCGGCTTTGGCGCCGTCGGACGCGCAGACCAGATCTCGCACAAGATCCTGTC
Organism: Burkholderiales bacterium; assembly: GCA_035249725.1. Lineage (GTDB taxonomy): Bacteria > Pseudomonadota > Gammaproteobacteria > Burkholderiales > SG8-41 > DSOT01. Next base: position 1,646 of record DATFGD010000067.1, on the reverse strand, counting down.
GCAGGAGATCAGCCAGCAGCAGGTGTGGGGCACGGTACTGCCTTCGATTTTCCTGCTGGTCGCGGCGTTCATTCTCAACGTCGTGCTGCACCGGCAGGTGAACGCGCAGCGCGGCGAAATCGCGGCGCTGAAGGCGCTGGGTTACGACGCGCGCCGGATCGCATGGCACTATCTCAAGTTCGCCTCCGCGATCGTGGTGCTCGGAGTCGTCATCGGCATCGCTCTCGGCTGGCGTCTCGGCATCGCGATGACGGGCCTGTATACCGATTTTTTCCAGTTCCCCGAGTTCAACTACCGGCTCGCGCCGGGAATTGTGCTGATCGGCGCGGCGAGCGCGCTCGTCGCCGCGTACGGCGGTGCGCTCGCGGCGATTCGCGGCGTGATACGCCTCAGGGCCGCCGAAGCGCTGCGGCCGCCATCCCCGGCGGAATTCCGGCCGCTCATGGTGGAGCGGCTCGGATACGCGGCGCTGCTCACCCCCGCGCAGCGGATGGTTCTCCGCAGCATCGAGCGTAAGCCCGTGCGGGCGGCGACCACCGTCGCCGGCATTGCGGGATCGGTCGCGATTCTCATCGCAGGAACGTTCTGGGCCGATGCGCTGGAGTACTTCATCGACCTTCAGTTCAACAAGGTGCAGCGCGCGCAGGTGCAGGTCGGTTTCTTCGAAGCGGTGGAGTCCGACGTGCGGCGGGAACTCGAGCGGCTGCCCGGCGTGCTGCAGGCCGAAACCTCGCGCGCGATCCCGGCGCGGCTGGTGGCGGCACATCGCACCTACCGCACCAGCATTACCGGACTTGCCGCGGATGCCGCGCTCCAGCGCATTCTGGACAGCGACCTCAAGGAACATAAGCCGCTGCCGGGCGGCGTGCTGCTCACGACGCGGCTCGCGCAGCGGCTGCGCGTTGCGCCGGGCGATACCGTGATCGCGGAGCTGCTCGAAGGCGAGCGCGTGAAGACGCCCGTGCGCGTGACCGGCACTGTCCACGAGCTCGTAGGCATGAACGCCTATATGCGGCTCGAAGACCTGAACCGCCTGGCGCGCGAGGGTCCCGTCGTATCCGCCGCGGGACTGCTGGTGGACCGCCAGCAGGAATCGGAAGTGCTGAGACGGTTGAAGGAAGTGCCCGCTGCGGGGATTGTCGTGGTGGTGCGCACACTGCTCGACACCTTCCGCGAGACCACGGCGCGCAACGTGCTCTTCTTCACCGGTATCCTCACCGCCTTTGCAGCGACGATCGCGGTCGGCGTGGTATACAACAACGCGCGCATTCAGCTCGCCGAGCGGGCGTGGGAACTGGCGAGCCTGCGCGTGCTCGGTTTCACGCGCCGCGAGGTGTCGGTGCTGCTCCTGGGCGAACTCGCACTCGAAATCCTCGTTGCGATTCCGCTGGGTTGCGTCGCGGGATTTTGGCTCGCAGCGCTGATCCTTGCGCTCATGTCGCCGGAAGTGATGGAAATTCCGCTCGTCATCTTCCCGACAACTTATCTGTACGCTGCCGCGATCGTTGCTGCAGCCGGGGTCGCGAGCGCGCTGATCGTGCGCAACCGGATCGACAATCTCGACCTCGTCGGCGTACTGAAGACCCGGGAATAACGTGAAGACGCGAAACAAGATCGCATTGTTCGTGGTGGTGTTGGCGCTCGCC
>DATFGD010000066.1:0-3421 GCA_035249725.1 Burkholderiales bacterium | reverse complement strand
TACGCGGACGAACAACCCTTCCCTCTTACATCAGGCGCGGGGTTGCGAAGCAGACGGGGAGTTACCGCAAGTCAGGCGATGGTGCGCCAGGCGAAGCCGTCGCTCTGGGTCGCGATGCCGATCCACTCCGGCGCACAGCCGATCGCTTGAGTGATCGCCGCGCGCGCGAGATCCGGCGTGTTGTTCTGCTGGGAAAGATGCGCCGCGATGAGATGCTGGAGCCGCGAAAGATCGAGGCCCGCGAGGAGCTGCGCCGCGGCATCGTTCGCGAGATGGCCGAGGCGGCCCGCGATGCGCCGTTTGAGCGCGGGCGGATAAGTCCCATTGGCAAGCAGAGCGGCGTCGTGGTTGAACTCGAGAACGAGCGCGCTCAATCCCGACAGCATTTCGGCGATGTGCGGCGTTGAGCAGCCGGTATCGGTCAGCACGCCCAGCGTCCCGCTGCCGTCGCTGAAGACGTACTGCGCGGGCTCGCGCGCATCGTGCGGGACGGGAAACGGCCGCACTTCGATATCGCCGATTGCAAACGGCGTGTGGCTGTCGGTGATCGTGATCTGCGCGACGGCGCCGCGCTCGCCGTTGAGTGCGGTCAACGTGCCGTAGGTGAGATAGACCGGAAGCTCGTACTTGCGCGCGAAACGGGCTACGCCGCCGATATGATCGTCGTGCTCGTGGGTGACGATGATCGCGGCAAGATCGGTCGGTTCCAGCCCCAGCCGCGCGAGGCGCGAGACGCATTCGCCGATTCCGAAACCGCAGTCCAGCATGAGGCGCGTGCGGCCCGCCTCGACGATCAGCGCGTTACCCTGACTGCCGCTCCCCAACGATGCAAAGCGCATCACGGGTAAGCGGTGAACGATAAGCGGTAAGCGGAAAGAGTCCCGGAGCGAGCAGCGTTCAATTGTGCTTTACCGCTCACTCCGTACCGCTTACCATCATTTGAGTTGTTCGTAGAGCAGCGAAAGAATGCGGCCCGCGGTTTCCGAGCGGTCGCGCGTCCCTTCCTTGTTGAGCACGTTGACTTCTGCGCCCTCCTGCCCGCCCTTGACCTGTATGCGGTACTGCTCGGTCTTCGGCTTGTCGTCGTTACCCCAGAACTTGAGCTTCGAGAACCAGCCCTTGTTTTCCGCGCTCTTGTTGTCGATCTGGGGATCGATGTAGCGCACGAAGTAAAGTCCCTTGGAGCGGTCGCGGTCTTCGACGGTGAATCCAACGCGATCGAGCGCGAGACCGACGCGCCGCCACGCGCGATCGAACTGCTCGTTCAGCGCCAGCGTCGCCTGCTTGCGTTCGAGCGTCGCACGCGGGGCCGCAGCGGCGCCAGAGGTCGCAACCTGCTGCTTCGCGCGCTGCTCCTGCACGCCGAAGCGCACCATCAGCCGCCGCAGCATCTCGGCCTCGAGTTCGGGATCGGCGGGGCGCGGCTGCCATTTCGTCTCTTCCTTGGTGGACGAGGTGAAGACCTCTTCCATGCCGCGATGGCTGATATAGATTTCCGTCGTGCCCGCTTCGGCGCCGCGCTCCATGCGCGTGCGGAACTTGTCGCGCTCCGAAGTGGAATACACCGAGTCGAGCAGCTTGCCGAGCGTATTTCGAATGAAGCCATCCGGTATCTTCGCGCGGTTTTCCGCCCAGTCGGTCTCCATCACGCCTGCTTCCGGAATTTCGACGTTGACGATGAAACCGGTTTCCTGCCAGAAGTCTTTCACCACGGGCCAGAGTTTCGCCGGGTCGCCTTTGACGACGATCCAGCGCTGCGTGCCGGCGCGTTCGACGCGCGCTTCACTGACATTGGGAAGCACGCTCGGCGAAGCGGAAGCGACTGCCGGGCCGCCGCTGCGCTCGCGGTTGTAGGCGGAAAACGTCGCCCCGCTCTTGGGATTCACATCGGGCACGAGGTAACGGTCGTCGGTGCTCGGCGCGACGAGATCCGGCGGCACTTCGAGCGGTTTGGTCTTGCTCGCGGACTTGTAATCGATCTTCTTGGTCGGTATCTCAATCGTCCCGCAGGCAGCCAGCGCGAGCACGGCGGCCGCGCACATCCCGACGCGCAATTGGGTCAACAACGACATGGATACGAAACCGGTCCTGGTCTTCTGGATCATTTCTCGATACCCGCCTGCCGCATCGCTTCGCGCACTTGCGGGAAACATCCCTCGGAAAGCGGCGTAAGCGGCAGTCGGATCCCTCCTTTTATGAGGCCCATCTGCTGCACCACCCATTTGACCGGAATCGGGTTCGCCTCGCAGAACAAATGACGGTGCAGGCCGAGGAGACGGTTGTTGAGTTCGCGCGCGCGGGCGATGTCGCCGGAGAGCGCAGCCGTGCACATTTCGTGCATGAGTCGCGGCGCCGCGTTGGCGGTCACCGAAATCACGCCGTGGCCGCCGAGCAGCATCAGCGCAAGCCCGGTCGCGTCGTCGCCGCTGTACACCAGAAAATCGCGCGGCTTGCGGCGCAGCAGATCGGACCCGCGCTCGAGGTTGGCGGTCGCGTCCTTGATGCCGACGATGTTCGGGATCTGCGCCAGCCGCAGCATCGTATCGTTCTGAAGATCCGCAACGGTGCGTCCCGGGACGTTGTAGACGATCTGCGGAATGTTCACCGCCTCCGCGATTGCCTTGAAATGGCGATAGAGCCCTTCCTGCGTCGGCTTGTTGTAGTAGGGCACGACCGAGAGACTCATGTTCGCGCCGACCTGCTTGGCGTAGGCGGCGAGCTCGATTGCTTCGCGCGTGGAGTTGGCGCCGGTGCCCGCGACGACCGGAATGCGGCCCGCGGCGTGATCGATTGCGGTCTTGATCAGCAGGTGGTGTTCGTCGAAATCGACGGTCGGGGATTCGCCGGTGGTCCCGACAACGACAATGCCGTCAGTCCCCTCTTTGATGTGCCAGTCGATGAGTTTGCGGAAGGCGTCGAGATCCAGTTCGCCGTCCTCCTGCATCGGCGTCACGATCGCGACGAGGCTTCCTTGCAGCAGTGCCATCTACCCGAATTTCCGTGGGAAAGGGCCGCCCGGGCCCATAAACGAGGCATTCTACCCGATCATGCGGGGGCCGGACAGGCGATACACCACCCCGCCTCGCTCTGCGAGGCAGCCTCGCCATCGGAGGAGAGGAGTATCTATATCGCTCGGAGAACGGCGGGTGAGATCGTGCGATGCGAAGCAGACGGGGTGGTGAAGCCTTTAGCTGCCTTGGCAGCGGTAGAACTGGCTCAGGAAGGACTCCGCTTCGCCGGCGGAGAGATCGGCGCGAGCCTCACGAGAAACCGGCCCGCGCGGTTCCGCGACGGCGCTCGCCGCCGGATTCCAGCTTGCGCACAGGACTTCCGTTCCGTATTCCTCGGACGGAAGCGGTGGGGCGTTCATGTCGGGCGCGTCCATGGCAATCATCAGTCCGTTCGACTGCAGTTTACGTCG
>DATFGD010000065.1:0-7153 GCA_035249725.1 Burkholderiales bacterium | reverse complement strand
AGTTCTGTGCCTCGGCGGGTAGGGCCGCAAGCATTGCAGTGACGAGGATACTGCATACGAATCCGATGGATCGCCTCATCCTTTCCTCCTATTGATCCTCGTGCAAATAGTTGACAAGCATCTGCACCACAAATCGCCCCTCGCCCGCGATGCGGGAGAGGGGCGGGGGTGAGGGCAGAGCGGCGTCGGTCATTTTCTACGACGCTCGTTTATCCTCGTGCAAATGACAACCGTCCGCACCACGAAACTTCCCTCGCCTGCATTGCAGGAGAGAGGCGGGGGTGAGGCAGAACGTTATGACGTTCGCCGGTCGTTATGCCATGCAAATGTTTCGTTTGCAGCGAAAGCGGTGCTTTGGTAGCGCACCGCGAAGCATAGCGGCCCCGACCCTGCATGACCAGCCCTGCACGGCGTACGTCATGCGCTATAGCTCTCCGGAACCATTTCGCTGTCTGTCTCTTCACGTATTTGACTGTTAGCATAGCGGCTCGGCGCGTTCTGAGCGAGCGCGTGGGCAATCAACATGTAGGCAGACGAATGAAAACCGCGATAGCAAAGAGAGAACAAAAGGAAGTGGCGCGCCCCCGGCCGGCCGTGGCCAAGGCAAGCTTGAAGTATGTTTACGCGTTCGATGAGATCAAGCTCGCCGAACGCACCGCGGGCTCGTGGGACGGGGTGCGCGCGCTCCTCGGCGGCAAGGGCGCCAACCTGGGTGAAATGACCAAGCTCAAACTCCCGGTGCCGCCCGGATTCGTCGTGACGACGGAGGCGTGCAAGGGTTTCCTGTCTGGCGGCCAGAAATTTCCGAAGGGTATGTGGGAGCAGGTGCTGGGGGCCGTCGCGGCGCTCGAAAAATCGACGGGCAAGAGATTCGGCGATCCCGAGAAGCCACTGCTCGTGTCGTGCCGGTCCGGCGCGAAGTTTTCGATGCCGGGGATGATGGACACCGTGCTCAACATCGGGTTGAACGACCATGTCGCGGAAGGGCTCGCCCGGCTCACGGGCGACCCGCGCTTCGTCTACGATGCGTACCGACGTCTCGTGCAGATGTATGCGACGGTCGTGCTCGATGTGCCGGCGAAACCGTTCGAGGCGCTGCTCGAACAGCATCGCTCGCGGCGCGGCGTCTGGAACGACGCAGATTTACCTGCCGAGGATCTGAAAGCGATCACCGGGGGCTTCAAGAAAATCGTGCAGGACGAGACGCATCGTTCGTTTCCCATGGACGCTTTGGAGCAGTTGCGGCTTGCGACGATGGCGGTGTTCCGTTCGTGGAACGGCAAGCGCGCACACGACTACCGCAAGGCGGCCGGCATCCCGCATGACCTCGGCACTGCGGTGAACGTGGTGGCCATGGTGTTCGGCAATCTCGGCGCGGATTCCGGAACCGGTGTCGCGACGACACGCAACGTCACCAACGGCGAAAATTCGCTCGAGGGGGACTTCCTCCTGAACGCGCAAGGCGAGGACGTGGTGGCGGGCACGCGCAAGACGCTGCCGATCGCGGACCTCGAACGCCTCATGCCGCGCGTGGACAAGGAGCTGAAACGCATCGCCCGCACGCTGGAGAAACACTATCGCGAGGTGCAGGACATCGAGTTCACGATCGAGCGCGGCAAGCTGTGGATGTTGCAGACGCGCGACGCGAAACGCACCGCGCAGGCGGCGATCCGCCTTGCCGTCGATCTCGCAAAAGAGAAACTCATCACGCGCGAAGAGGCGGTGCGGCGCGTGAAGCCCGAGCATGTGGATTATTTTCTGCATCCCCAACTCGAACCGTCGGCGCGCGAGACGGCGAAGGACAAGGGCGCGCTCATCGCAACCGGGCTCAACGTCTCGCCGGGCGCGGCGATCGGACAGATCGTGTTCGAAGCCGACACCGCCGAACACTGGGCGCACCGCCTCGAAAAAAAGGTGATCCTGGTGCGGCCCGAAACGCGCCCCGATGACGTGCACGGCATGCTCGCCGCACAGGGTGTGGTGACGAACCGCGGCGGACGCACGAGCCACGCGGCGCTGGTGGCGCGGCAGTTCGGCATTCCGACTGTCGTTGGCGTCACTTCGCTCGAGATCGACGTCGAACGCCGCCAGATGCGCACTTCGGACGGGCGCGTGCTGAAGGAGGGTGACTGGCTCACGATCGACGGAGGAACCGGAGAAGTCTTTGCAGGCGAGGTCGAAACGGTGGTGCCCGATGTGACCGATCCGTACCTGGTCGAATTGTTGTCGTGGGCGGACCGCTTCCGCCGGCTCGGCGTTTGGACCAACGCGGACTATCCGCGCGACGCTGCCCGCGCACGGAAATTCGGCGCGGAGGGCATCGGTCTTTGCCGCACCGAGCACATGTTTTTCGAAGCCGACCGGCTGCCGGTCGTGCAGAGCATGATCCTCGCGCGCAATGCGGACGAGCGCGCGCAGCACTTGGCGAAGTTACTGCCGATGCAGCGCGCGGATTTCGCGGGGCTTTTCGAGGCGATGGACGGTCTTCCGGTCACGATCCGGCTGATCGATCCGCCGCTCCACGAGTTTCTGCCCAGCCATGACGAGCTGCTCAAGGCCATCACGGAGCTGGAGACGCGGCTCAGGCTCAACGACGGCGATGCCGCCGCGCTGGAGAAGGAGCTGGACGAGAAGCGCAAGCTGTTCGACAGCGTGGAAGCGCTGCGCGAGCAGAATCCGATGCTGGGGTTGCGCGGCGTGCGGCTCGGCATCCACATGCCGGAGCTCGTGCGCATGCAGATGCGCGCCATCATCGAAGCGGCGTGCGCCTGCGCGAAGAAAGGCATCAAGCTCAAGCCGAAGATCATGATTCCGCTCGCTGCAACGAGCAAGGAGCTTCAGGTTCAGCGCGCCGTGCTCGAAGAAGAAGCGCAGAAGGTGATCGGCGAGCGGGGCGTGAAAGTGCCTTATCAGTTCGGCACCATGATCGAAGTACCCCGGGCCGCCCTCGTTGCGGACCGCATCGCCGAGTATGCCGAGTTCTTTTCCTTCGGCACCAACGATCTCACGCAGACCACATTCGGTATCTCGCGCGATGACGCCGAGACCGGATTCCTGAGCGAGTACCTGCAGAAGGGCATCCTGGAGCGCAATCCGTTTGCGACCATCGACCAGGCCGGTGTGGGGCAGCTCATGGAGATCGGCGTGAGACTCGGCCGCCAGCGCCGCAAGGGGCTGGAGATCGGCATCTGCGGAGAACACGGCGGCGACCCTGCGAGCATCGCGTTCTGTCATCGCGCCGGGCTCGATTACGTTTCATGCTCGCCGTTTCGGGTCCCGGTGGCGCGGCTCGCGGCCGCACATGCCGCGCTCGAAGGGTCAACCGATCAGCGGTAGGGCTGCGCACAGCGCACCGCTCGCGCGCCCGCAACGACGAGACCCATGGCTGCGCGCTGCATTGCTCACCTCGACATGGACGCGTTCTATGCGTCCGTCGAGCTTCTGCGCTATCCCGAGCTGCGCGGTCGACCGCTCGTAATCGGTGGCCGTCGCAATACGACCCGCGACGACGCGATACCGACGCTGCGCCGTTACAGCGGCCGGGGCGTCATCACCACCGCCACTTACGAAGCGCGCGCGCTCGGTGTGCACTCGGGGATGGGGCTCATGAAAGCCGCCCGTCTCGCGCCCGATGCGCTGCTGTTACCCGCCGATTTCGAAAAGTACCGCCGCTATTCCGGTTTGTTCAAGGACGCGGTGCGGTCGGTCGCACCGCAGATCGAAGATCGCGGCATCGACGAGATCTACATCGATCTCAGCGATCTCGTTGCGTCCAGCGCCGCGGAAGGTTCACCCGATCCCTGGGCTCGCGCGCGAACGATTGCGGTGGACATCCAGCGTTCGGTGCGTGAGGCGACGCGCCTCTCCTGCTCGATCGGCATTACACCGAACAAGCTGCTGTCCAAGATCGCGTCGGACCTCGATAAACCCGGCGGCATCACGGTGCTGACGCAAGCGGATATCCCGGCGCGGATCTGGCCGCTGCCGGTGCGCAAGGTGAACGGCATCGGACCCAAGGCAGCCGCGCGGCTCGACGCGCTGGGCATCCGCACCGTCGGCGAGCTTGCGCAAACCGACCCCGCATCGCTCATCGAACAATTCGGAACGATCTACGGCCGTTGGATGCATGAAGCCGCGCACGGGCGCGACGAGCGGCCGGTGATCACGCATAGCGAACCGAAATCGATCAGTCGCGAGACCACCTTTGAGGCCGATCTGCATCCGGTACAGGACCGCGACAAGCTCTCGCTGGCTTTTACCAGCCTGTGCGCCAAGCTTGCCGCGGATCTCGCGCGCAAGGGCTACGTCGGCAGGACGATCGGCCTCAAGTTGCGCTACGATAATTTCAAGACCGTCACGCGCGATTGTACGCTGCAGGCAGCCACCGCAGATGCTGACGCCATCCGCCGCGCGGCAGGCGAGTGCCTGAAGCGTGTGCCGCTGGAGCGGCGTATTCGCTTGCTCGGGGTGCGCGTCGGCGCACTGGCGCGATCCGGGGATGAAGCCACGCACCCCGCAGCCGCTTCCGGCGACGCAGCAGCGAGTTTGTTCGATTGAGACACACGCTGCGCGCTTCAACTTTTGCCCGACGTAGCGGTCCACGGTTGGTGGAGCGAGGAAAGTGACGAGGCGGCCCGAACTCGATGCGCTGAGGGGACTCATGCTGGTCCTCATGGCGATCACGCACGTTCCCACCCGCTACAGCACCTGGTTGAGCCAGCCGTTTGGCTTTGTGTCGGCTGCGGAAGGGTTTGTGTTCCTTTCGGCCTATATGGTTGGCGCGATCTACACGCGCCGCGCGCTCGAAAGCGGCACGGCCGCGATGAGAAAAGCATTGTGGCGGCGGGCCGGCGTCGTGTGGTTATGTCAGGTCGGGATGCTGCTCTTCCTGTTTACGCTCATCGCGAAGATCGGGCTGCGCACCGACCGGCGGGCCATTAAGAACCTGATCGCCTTCTACCTGGAAGAGCCGATCGACGCGCTATGGAGCGGCCTGCTCATGATCTACAACCCGCCGCTCCTCGACATACTGCCGATGTACGTGATGTACATGTTCGCCTCGCCGCTGGCGCTCACGCTGGGACTGCGGCGCAACGGCTGGCTTTTCGTCATGGCAGGCAGCCTCACGCTGTGGGGGCTCGCGCAGCTCTACCTCATACAGCCGCTCCATAAGATTTTCATTCATGCGATCGAACCCCGGATGCCCTTCCACGAAACCGGCGCGTTCGATCTTTTCGCATGGCAGTTCATTTGGATACTCGGCCTGTGGATGGGCTCGCGGCGCGAAGCCATTCCGGAACGGCGCGCCTTCCCGGCGTGGATCGTCATCTTTTCGGTGGTCTTTGCCGTGACCTGCCTGATCTGGCGCCACGCGATCGGGCAGGCACCGTTCTTCGGCACCCTGGCGGAGTTCAATATGCTCTTCGACAAGTGGCGCCTGGGGCCGCTTCGGATACTGAACTTCTTCGCGCTGCTCGTGATCATCATGCGGTTCGGCCCGCACATTCTGCACATCCGCTTTCGCATACTCGAAACGCTCGGTCGGGCTTCACTCTCGGTATTCTGCGCGCACGTCGTCATCGTGCTGCTGGTGCTCGCGATGGTGGGCGACCGGATCGGGCGCACGCCGCTGTGGGCCGAGACGCTGCTGGTGATTTCGACGCTGATCGGCCTTTACGCGGTGGCGCTGTTCAGCAACCGGATGGACCGGGAAGAGCGCGCCGAACGCGCGAAGGCGCCGGTCAGCGCACGAACGGGCGGATGATCGAACGCCAGAGGGCGTAGCCCGCGTCGTTGAGGTGCAGGGCATCCGCGCGGAAAAGCTCGCGGCGGGGCGTGCCATCCGCGGTGAGCATCGGCGTAAAGACGTCGATGTAATCGACTTGGGGATGCGCGTCGGCGTACTCCCGCACCATGCGGTTTGCCGCGCGCGCTTTGCCGACGAGCGCCCGGCGTGCCGGACTCGGCTTGATCGAGATGAAGGTGACACGGGTCTCCGGCAACCGATGGTGCACGCCGTCCGCGAATGCCTTCACGCGGGCCAGCACTTCCTCCGGCGTGCTCCCTTCGGCAAGATCGTTGTCGCCGGCATAGAGCAACACGGTACGCGGCCGGTACTTGATGACGAGCCGGTCCATGAGCTTCACGCAATCGCTCAGACGCGAGCCGCCGAAACCGCGCTTGATGACTCGCGCGTCGGCAAATTGCGATTCGAGATTGTCCCAGAGCCGGATCGACGAGCTGCCGACGAACAGCACCCCGCCGGGCTCGGGCTTGTGCTTGAGATCGGCCGCAGCAAAGGTCGCGAGCGTATCTTCCCAGCCGGCCTCACCGGCGGCCTGGCCGGTCTCCAGGCCTTGCGCCTGTGTTCCCGTCCCGCACATTGCCGCTGCGCAAACCGTCGCCGCACCGATAAAACGCCGCATTTTCATCCGAATACTAATGTATACAAAGAGATGGATTGCAAAGCTGCGTAAGCGTTCCGCCTACACCCGCTTACGTGGACCTTACTACAACTTTTCTCGCCCTGCCAAGCTCTAATCAGGGTTCCCAATCATCGAGGAGGCTCCCGTGAACGTCGCTGAACCCCTGATCATGGTTCTCATGGCGCTAGCCATCGCCACCGCGCATGCGAAACTTCCCCCGCCGACCCCCGAAGAGCAGGCGGCGGCGGAGAAGAAGAAAGCGGCGCAGCAGGCGCAGCTCGAGAAGCAGAAGAAACAGCTCGAAGCGGCGCAGGAGCGGGTGGTCCAGCATTACCGCAAGGAAAAGGGCGGCGCGCCGGCTGCCGGTGGGCGCAGGGCCGAGACGAAAGACGAGAACATGCCAAAGACCACCAAGGAACTGCCCGGCGGCGTCGGTCCGAAGCCGACCCAGCCGCAGAGCGGCGAGGCGCATTCCGGCCAGGCGAAGTAATTGCAGCATGCGGGCGGTAGGGTGGAGTGACGCCGCGCGAGCATCGTAGCCCGCCGCGAAAGCGCTTGCCTCGCTTCAGAAGCGGTGCATCATGCACTCGCCGCGTTCGTGCGGCCCGTCTTTACGTTTTCCTTGCCGAGCTTTTTCGCGCGCTTCGTTTCACGGGCGAGGCGTTTCCTGGTTTTCTGATTTTTGCGCCGGGTCTTAAGCATCTGCGAGTGCGTCACGGATTCCTCCG
>DATFGD010000064.1:0-3938 GCA_035249725.1 Burkholderiales bacterium | reverse complement strand
GAGAGAGCGACCCCCGCCGACGAGCCGAACCAGATCATCGAGCCGCCGAAACCGACTGCGTACGCGAGCATGCCCCAGTCATAGCCGCCCTGGTTGAGCGCGAGTGCGGTGAGCGGGATATTGTCGAACACCGAGGAGATGAAACCGAGTCCGAATGCGGTCTGCCAGGAAGCGGCCGGCAGCTTCTCGACCGGCATCATCGAAGCACAGGTGACGAGCGCGAGCAGGAAGATGCTGCCCTTGAACGCTTCGGGAACCAGTTCCCATTCCGGTCTGCGTATCGGCGCGGTGAGCACGATGACCACGACCACCGCGACGCCGATGAACGGGAAGTAGTCCGCCAGTTCCTTGAATTCAAGATTGACTGTTACGTTGGTCGCGATCGCAGCAACGAGGATGGCAGCGACGATGCCAATACGCGTCCAGTCCACCGGCCGGTGAGTTAACTCGTCCCGGGCGATCGGCGCATAACGCTGCTGCTGCAACGCCGCCGGGATGCCGAACACCAGCAGCGCCGCAGCTGCAGCGATATAGGCATCAAGCACGCTCAACGGACTCACGCCGTCGAGCCACATCATGGTTGTGGTCGTGTCGCCCACCACGCTGCCCGCGCCGCCGGCATTCGAAGCCGCCACGATCGCTGCCAGATAACCGATATGCACTTTGCGCCGGAACACGGTCGCCGCAATGGTCCCGCCAATCAACGCCGCAGCGATGTTGTCGAGAAAACCCGACAGCACGAATACGACCACGAGCAACGCAAAACAGCCCTTCCAGTCGTCCGGCAGGAAGCGCGGCAGGACCTCGGGTGCGTGGCTCTTTTCGAAGTGATTCGAGAGCAGCGCAAAGCCCACGAGCAGGCACAGCAGATTCGTGAGGATCACCCACTCGTGCTGCATGTGCAGGGCAAACCCGGCGAGCCCCGGCCCGGTCTTGAAGCCGGTGAATAACAGCTTGTACACCGTGATGGTGGCAAGCCCGATCAGCGCGACGCGCAGCGTATGGTGGTGGAACAGCGCAACGCCGAGCAGCGTCAGCGCGAACAGGATGAAATCGACGGGAATTCCGAGAACGGCCGGTGGCTCGCTAGCCGCCGCGGCGATCTGCGGCAGTGTGGCGAGCACGATTGCAGCGCCTGCGCCGAGCAAAAACCTACGTATCGACGACCCGCCTGCCGGCTGCGGCGTGCGATCCCCCGGTTGATACTGCTGCATGCGCTCTCCTTGTTATAGGAACTTCTCGGGACCGCGTGCTCTGGGCTTTTTGCGCTCATCGCAGTGCGGCCTTCACCTCGAACGATCAGCAACTACCGCTGTGGTCGCTCAGGCAAAGGTCTCGCATGCAATGCCGGGATTGCCGGCGGGGCCGGAGATGCTAGGGTTTCGCAGCATCCCGTGATGACGGCCGCGCCGCGGCTGCGCCGTCGCGCCGCCGTAGCTACTCCCCTTTGGAGGGTCGTTCTGTTATCCAGAACGCCGTGCTTTTTACCACGGCGCTTTCCGGGGCGTCAATGAAAAACCGGTCTAGAACAGCCCGATGACTTTGCCGTCTTCGGTGAGATCGATCTTTTCTGCCGAAGGAATTTTCGGCAGTCCCGGCATCGTCATGATGTCGCCGCAGACCATCACGACGAATTCGGCGCCCGCCGCAAGCCGCACCTCGCGCACGTTGATGACGTGGCCCGATGGCGCCGCGCGCAACTGCGGGTCGGTCGAGAACGAGTACTGGGTCTTGGCGACGCACACCGGGTAATGCCCGTAGCCGTCTTCCTGCAGCTTGCGGATCTGCCCGCGCACCTTGGCGTCGGCGGTCACCTCGCTCGCGCCGTAGATCTTCGTGGCGATGGCCTTGACCTTGTCCCAGAGCGGAAGCTCGTCCTCATAGACGTACTTGAAGTTGGACGGGACCTTGTCTATGAGATCGACGACCGCCTTCGCCACGTCCGCCGCACCCGCGCCGCCGTCGGCCCAATGCGTCGCGAGGATCACCGGCGCCTCGTGATGCGCCATCTTTTTCTTCAGCAGCTCGATCTCCGCCGGCGTATCGAAGGTAAAACGGTTAATCGACACGACGCACGGCAGGCCGTAATGATTGCGCACATTGTTCACGTGCCGCTCGAGATTCGTGATGCCCTTTTCGAGCGCAGCGAGGTTCTCCTTGTTGAGTTCCTTGAGATCGACCCCGCCGTGATACTTGAGCGCGCGGATGGTCGCCACGATCACCACCGCATGGGGCCGCAGTCCGGACTTGCGGCATTTGATGTCGATGAATTTTTCGGCGCCGAGATCCGCGCCGAACCCCGCTTCCGTCACGACGTAGTCGCATAGCTTGAGCGCGCTCTGCGTCGCGATCACGGAATTGCAGCCATGCGCGATGTTGGCAAACGGCCCGCCGTGGATGAATGCAGGATTGTTCTCCAGCGTCTGCACCAGGTTCGGCTTGATCGCTTCCTTCAGCAGCACCGTCATCGCCCCGTGCACCTTGAGATCCTTGGCGCGCACCGGCTTCTGCTCGCGCGTGTAGGCGACCACGATGTTGCCGAGACGATTCTTGAGATCCTTGAGCGAGGTGGCGAGACAGAAAATCGCCATGACTTCCGAGGCGACCACGATGTCGAAACCGTCTTCGCGCGGGTAACCGTTGCCGGGCCCGCCCAGCGACACGACGATGTCGCGCAACGCACGGTCGTTCATGTCCATCACGCGCTTCCACGCGATCCGCCGCACGTCTATCCCCAGCTCGTTGCCATGGTGGATGTGATTGTCCATTGCCGCAGCGAGCAGATTGTTGGCGAGCGCGATCGCGTTGAAGTCGCCGGTGAAATGCAGGTTGATGTCTTCCATCGGCACGACCTGCGCATAGCCGCCGCCCGCTGCGCCGCCCTTCATGCCGAACACCGGACCGAGGCTCGGCTCGCGCAGGCAGATCATCGCCTTCTTGCCGATCTTGTTGAGCGCATCGCCCAGGCCGACGGTGGTGGTGGTCTTGCCCTCGCCTGCGGGCGTCGGGCTGATCGCGGTAACGAGTATGAGCTTGCCGTCCGGCTTACTTTTCAGGCTGTCCACGAAATCGAGCGACACCTTGGCCTTGTAGTGGCCGTAAGGCTCGAGATGCTCCTCCGGAATGCCGAGCTTTGCGGCAATCCGCGTAACGCGCTCTATCTTGGCCTGCTGGGCAATCTCGATGTCGGATAGCGGCATGTGGGGTCGTCCTTCTTCGTGTTGGTGATTGTGGCGCAATCGGCGCTGCGTCGCCGCAAGCTCTATTCTACGAAACGTCCGAATCTGTCGACCGTTCGCCCGGAGCCTCGTCAGAGGGCAACGGCACGGTCGCTGATACATCGGGCATCAGAGTCCGTTCATGTTTCCCTTCGACTCGGGGCTCAACACGAACGGACTTTATGGCAGCCAGAGGCGCCGCCAAAGCCAGTCAACTATAAAAGGGGGGAAAGCGCATCCGCCTTGACCGCAGTCAATTTTTGACCTTAGCCGCGCCAGAACGTAACGAAGTCCTCCACGACCGGACGAGGCAGAGGTGACGCGCCGCCGACGTGCGTGCCGATGTAAATGAAGCCGATGATGGCATCGTTCGGGTCGAGTCCGAGCGCCTGCTTGACGCCCGGATCATACGCGGGTGCACCGGTTCGCCACATCGCGCCAAAACCCAGCGCATGCACCGCGAGCATCACGTTCTGCGCGGCCGCGCCGGCTGAAACGATTTGCTCGACGTCAGGGATCTTGGCGCTCGCTCTCAACTGTGCAGCGACGACGACGATGACCGGCGCGCGCAACGCCTTCTGGCGCTCACGGGCGATCGCCTCGGGCGCCGCATTCGGCTCGCGCCGCTGCAGGGCGCCGGCCAGCACTTCGCCGAAGCGCTCGCGCTGCGCTTCGGCGATCACCACGAAGCGCCACGGACGCAGACGGCCGTGATCGGGC
>DATFGD010000063.1:0-2756 GCA_035249725.1 Burkholderiales bacterium | reverse complement strand
CGCATCCGTACGCGGCTTGCCGAAGCACGCGCGGCATTCGAGTCCGGATCCGCGGAAAATGATGCATCTCGTCTTCCCGGCGTACGCCGGAATGACGATCCCCTGCTGGAGGGGCTGCTCGCGCGCATCTCAGACCACGCGCACGCCGCGCTGCAACTTACGAGCGCGCTGCGTGACTTCGACCAGGCGCCGGTCTACACCATCCACGCGTTTTGCCAGCGCGTGCTCGGCGATCGTGCGTTCGAGAGCCGCATGCCGTTCGAGGCCGAAATCCTGCCCGACGAGACGGTACTGTTGCAGGAGATCGCGGACGATTTCTGGCGCAGGACGCTCTACAATGCTTCGCCGCTTTTCGTGCGCTGGGTGCTCGACAAAGGCCTCACACCGGAAAGGCTGAGGGCGGAATTGAACGGCCGTATCGGCAAGCCGTACCTGGTGGTCCGTAAGCCCGCGTTGCACGAGGATCTCAGGGCGCTCGAACACGCCTACGGCAGCGCCCATGCCAAAACACGCGTGCTCTGGATTGAGGCACGCGCAGTGATAGAGACTCAGCTCACCGAGACCACCATGCTTAGCGGAAACAAGTATCGCGCAGAGTGGGTGAGGGGCTGGCTCGAGGAGATGGCGCGTTGCCTGGACGCTGAGCGGCCCGGGCTCTCGCTCTTCAAGCAGTTTGAAAAATTCACCCCACGCGCGCTTGCGGAGGGGACACGGCACGGGGGAAAGCCGCCGAGTCATCCCTTCTATGCCGCGTGCGAAGAATTGAAGATCGCGCATGCAGCGCTGGAGGCAGCCTACACGCGGCGCCTCTCGCTGCTCACGGCGGAGCTGCTCGAATACTGCAATTGCGAACTCACTGTGCGGAAACAGCGGCTCAAGCTTCAGTCTTACGACGATCTGCTGCTCAATCTGGAACGCGCGCTGCGCGGCCCCGACGGCGAACGGCTGGCGGGTGCGATGCGCGACCGCTATACCGCCGCACTGATCGACGAATTTCAGGACACGGACCCGGTCCAGTACCGCATCTTTCAGAGCGTATATCGGGGCAGCGGCCTTCCGGTGTTCCTTGTCGGCGACCCGAAGCAGGCAATCTACAGCTTCCGCGGCGCGGACGTTTTCGCGTATCTGGGCGCGCGCCGCGATGCGCGGCACCGGCATACGCTCGACGTGAATTGGCGCTCCGAAGGGCCGTTGCTGGCCGCGGTGAACACGTTGTTCGGCGCCAAGGCCACGCCCTTCGTGATCGCGGACATCCCATTCGTGCCGTCACGGCCTGCCCCGGGCAGCCGCGGCCATTTCGTAATCGACGACGAGCGTGCCGTGCCGTTCGAGTTCTGGCTCGCCGCGAGTGACGACGGCAAACCCCTCAGGAAGGATACGGCGGCCGAAATTGCGACAGGGGCAACCGCTGCCGAAATCGCCCGCCTCGTGCGTCTCGGCACGGAAAACAGGGCGCGGATCGGCATTCCGGAGAAGGGCGGTGTCCGCGAACGCCCGCTCTCAGGCGGCGATGTGGCGGTGCTGGTGCGCACGCACAAGCAGGCACGCGCGATGCGCGATGCCCTGCGGCGTCTGGGGATCGCGAGCGTGGAACGCGGCGGCGACAGCGTGTTTGCGAGCGACGAAGCGGAGGAAATGCAGCGCCTGCTGATGGCGATTGCGGAGCCGGGACGGGAGACGCTAATACGCGCTGCGCTCGCAACCGAAATGATCGGCTACTCCGGCACGATCCTGCACGCACTGACTGAAGATGAAGCGCGATGGGAAGAGACGATGGCACGCTTCCGCGCCGCGCATAACGAATGGCACGAACGCGGTTTTATACGCATGGCGCGTGCGGTCTTCAAGCACTTTGGCGTCATGGAGCGGTTGCTCGCGTATGCCGATGGCGAGCGCCGCATCACCAACATGCTGCATCTCGTCGAGCTGATGCATCGCGAAACGAATGGGTACGGCATCGGCGCGGGGCTGGAGTGGCTGGTGGAGAAGCGCAAGTCGGCCGGCAGCAGGAACGAGGAAGAACTGCTGCGCCTCGAAAGCGACGAGAACCTGGTGAAAATCCTGACGGTGCATACGGCGAAGGGGCTCGAGTTCCCGCTCGTGTTCTGTCCTTTTATGTGGGACGGACGGCTGCGATCGGCCCGCGATGCAGCGATCACGTTCCACGATCCGCAGGACGCGTACGCTGCCGTGCTCGATCTCGGTTCCGAAGCCATGGAGGACGCCCGCGAACTGGCGCGGCGCGAGGAGCTTGCCGAGAGCGTGCGCCTTCTGTATGTCGCGCTGACGCGCGCCCGCTACCGCTGCTGGGTGGTCTGGGGGAACATCAATGAAGCCGACACGTCGGCGCTCGCGTGGCTGTTGCATCGCCAGGAGAGCGGGGCGGCGTCCATCGCTGTGCCGCTCAACGACGCGATCATCCAGACCGATCTCGAACGCATCACGGCGCGAGCCGAAGGGACGATCTGCGTGCGGCCGATTCCGCTCAGAGCGCAGGCCAGCCCGGTTCCGGCCGTTGCGTGTGCGCCGGGACTCGCGTCCCGGCCGTTTGCCGGCGCGATACGTGATGCGTGGCGCATCACCAGCTTCTCCGCGCTCGCCCACGCCCGCGCGGTGGAAACGCCGGATTACGACGCGGGCACGCGGGAAGCCGGGATCGATGTGGCGACCGATATGCGCGACATCCACGCGTTTCCCCGCGGCGCGCGCACCGGCCGGTGCCTTCATGCGATTTTCGAGACGGTCGATTTCGCTGC
>DATFGD010000062.1:0-2524 GCA_035249725.1 Burkholderiales bacterium | reverse complement strand
AGAGCTGTGAAGCGCACGATCCGCCCCAACCGCTGCACGACCAGGGTCGCAGCGGCATGATGATCATGATCGGCGATACGTTTCACAACTTTGTCGACGGTGTCCTGATCGCGGCCGCGTTTCTGGCCAATGTCGAGCTCGGCATCGTGACCGCACTCGCCATCATCGCGCACGAGGTGCCGCAGGAAGTCGGTGATTTTGTGATTCTGCTGCACTCGGGTTACAGCCGGATGCAGGCTTTTGCTTTCAACGCGCTCTCCAGCGCTGCAATGATGGCCGGTGGTGCGCTCGCCTATTTCGGGCTTCAGACCATGGAAGCGCTGGTCGCACCGCTGCTCGGACTGGCGGCGGCGAGCATGCTCTACGTGTCGGTGGCCGATCTCATCCCCGGGCTGCATCGCCGGCCTGAGATCCAGGCGACCGTACAACAGGTCATCCTGATCGGCCTCGGTGTGGGTACGATCTGGCTCGTCGGCGAACTCGCCCACACGCAACTCTCATGAACGTCGATCCGGGCGTCATCGCGGCGTATTCGTCGCTGAATCGCGCCCTGTTCGAGCGCATGATGAAGCCGTTGTCCGACGGCGACGTCGGGTCCGTGGCCGAGACGTTCAAATCGATCGCGGCCGGAGCGGCTCACGACAGCAGCGCATGGTTGGACATCCATAGCGACTACTTGCGCAAACATTTCGAGCTCTGCGTGAACGTAGCGAAACGCGCAACCGGGGACGCGCCCGCTCCAGTCGCCGTTCCCGAACCCGGCGACCGCCGATTTCGCGCTGCGGAGTGGCGCGAGCCCTACTTCGATTTCGTGCTGCAGTCGTATCTGCTGCGCGCGCGCTGGCTCGAAGCGCTGGTCGAGCGTGCCGCGCTGGAGCCGCACGCCAGGAAGAAATTGCGCTTCTTCACGGGTCAATTCATTGACGCCATGTCGCCGGCCAACCTCCTATGGACCAATCCGGAAGCGCTCAAGATCGCCCGCGAAACAGGCGGCAAAAGCCTGGTGCAGGGGCTTGCGAACCTTGCAGCGGATCTCGACAAGGGTGTCGTATCGACAAACGATGAGCGGGCATTCGAAGTGGGCCGCAATCTCGCGGTCACGCCCGGCGCGGTGGTGTTCGAGAACGATTTCTTTCAGCTGATCCAGTATCGCCCCACAACGGAAAGCGTCCACGAACGACCGCTGCTCATCGTGCCGCCCTGCATCAACAAATACTACATTCTGGATCTGCAGCCGGAGAACTCGTTTGTGCGCTTCGTCGTGGAGCGCGGCCACACGGTGTTCGTCATGTCGTGGCGCAACATGCCGCCGGCCATGGGCCGCGCCACCTGGGACGATTACCTCGAGCACGGGGTGCTTAAAGCTATCGCAACCTGTGTCGCAGTTTGCCGCGTCGACAAGATCAATGCACTCGGATTCTGCGTGGGCGGGACCCTGCTCGGCAGCGCACTCGCGGTCGAACGCGCGCGGGGACGCGATCCTGCAGCGAGTCTCACGCTTTTGGCCGCCATGCTGGACTTCTCGGACACCGGCGATCTGAGCGTATTTGTCGACGAGGCCTACGTCCGCCGGCGTGAGCAAGACCTCGCGCACGGCGGCATGCTGCATGGCCGCGAACTTGCACTGACCTTTGCAAGCTTGCGGGCCAATGACCTCATCTGGCATTACGTCGTCAATAATTACCTCAAGGGACAAACGCCCGAAGCGTTCGATCTTCTTTACTGGAATGCAGACAGCACGAACCTGTCCGGGCCGATGTACGTCTATTACATACGCAACATGTATCTTGAAAACAATCTGCGCGTTCCGGACCGCCTGACCATGTGCGGCGTGCCGGTGGACGTGCGCAAGCTCGACATGCCGGCGTACGTGCTCGCAACCCGGGAGGACCACATCGTCCCGTGGAAAACCGCATACGCGAGCGCCCAATTGCTGAGCGGTACTGTCGATTTTGTGCTCGGCGCGAGCGGGCACGTCGCAGGGGTCGTGAATCCGGCATGGAAAAACCGCCGCAGTTACTGGCTGAATGACGCGCTGGACGTCCATCCTGACGGCTGGCTTGCGAATGCGGCAGTGCACCCAGGCAGCTGGTGGACGCACTGGAGCCGATGGATCGAGGCGCACTCGGGCCAGCGTGTCCCGGCGCGCTCGAGACCGGGCGGCGTTGTATGTCATGAGATCGAACCGGCACCGGGCCGCTACGTCAGGGAAAAAGCCGGTCTGCCGCGGGCCGCTTAGGAATTACACTCAACCAGCCTCAACATCGTCTTATCTGCGAGGAGAATGATCATGGCACAGCGCGTCACAGTGGTAACCGGCGGCATGGGCGGTCTCGGGGAGGCGGTCTGCGCCAAACTCGCCAAGATCGGTTACAAGGTCGTGGCCACTTATTCGCCCGGGAACAAGAAATGGGGCGATTGGCTTGCTGGAATGAAAAAACAGGGATACGACTTTCACGCCGCGGAAGTCGATGTCGCGGATTACGAGTCCTGTCAACGCGCACTCGCCCACATTCAGTCCGAA
>DATFGD010000061.1:0-3887 GCA_035249725.1 Burkholderiales bacterium | reverse complement strand
AGCTTGACCAGCCGCGCCTCGATGCCGGCGCGAGTACGGTTGTGTGCGCGCGCAAGCTCGTCCACGGTCCGTCCGGCATCGAAAGCGGCGGCGAGCCGTTCTTCCTCCTCGGAAGTCCAGCGCAGTCCGGTATTGCCCGGCATGGACGCCGGTTTCGGAGCGCGCTCCGGAACGCGCACATGTTCGATCACGCGCACCGCCTCGAACAACGCCCGCACCGTGTCGGTATGCTGATAGGGGCTGTCTGCAGGGAATTGCTCGCCCGTCGCTGGATGCACACCATTCGCGAGCGCATTGAGTATTTTCAATGTTTGTTCTTTTTCCATGATGACTCCTCCAGTTGTGGTTATAGTTCGCCGCGTTGCCGCCGCCTCGTTCGGGGCCGCGCGTACCGCTCCAACGCGGCGCCCGCCGTACCGGTTGACGCCGAGTCAGGCGCCCTTCGTGCGCATGCTGCCGGCGACGAGCTTGAACTCGAAGAGCCGGCATTCCAGCGCACCGTTGTAGAGCGGCGTGCGGCGGGTGGGCTTGAGCCGCATCAAACCGGGAAGCCGCATGTCGGCCGACAGGATGTAGGCGGTCCAGCCGGCATAGCGCTTTTTCAACGCATCGCCGAGCAGAGGATAGAACGCCGCAAGCGTCTCGTGGGTTCCCAGGCGCTCGCCATAAGGCGGATTCATGACCACGATTCCGCTTTTCGCCGGGGGATTCGATTCGAGCACGTCCACTTGCTTCAGCGCGACGGACTCCTGCAAGCCTGCTGCTTCCAGATTTTCGCGCGTGAGGTCGAGCACGCTCCCGAACTTGTCGCTGCCATGTATCGACAGCGGGCGCACCGGCTGACAACGCGCCTTTGCGCTTTGCCGCAACGTGCGCCAACCGGCTGCATCGTAATTTGCGAGCTTCTCGAAACCGAAAGGCCGTCCCAATCCCGGTGCGACGTCGAGGGCCATCATTGCCGCTTCGATCAGGAACGTGCCGCTGCCGCACATCGGGTCGAGGAGCGGGGTCCCGGGTTGCCAGTTCGCGAGGCCGAGGATTCCGGCCGCGAGATTCTCGCGGACCGGCGCTTCGCCGCCTGCTACGCGCCACCCGCGCTTGAAAAGGGCATCGCCCGACGTGTCGAGATAAAAGCTGGCCGTGTCCCGCGTAAGAAAGGCGTGGATGCGCACATCGGGTCGGGCGGTATCGACGTCGGGGCGACGGCCACTCGCGGCGCGAAATGAATCGCACACGGCGTCCTTGATACGCAAGGTCGCGAATTCCAGGCTTTTCAGCGGCGAGCGGATCGCGGAAACATTGACCCGTATGGAGCACCGTACATCGAACCAGTCTTTCCACGGCAGCCCGAAGGCCGCGGCAAAGAGATCGTGTTCGGAGCGGTAAGGGCCGTGCCCTACGCGCCACAAGATGCGGCTCGCCACGCGGCTTTGCAGGTTGACGGCATAGCAGAGCTGCATTTCGCCGGCAAACGCGGCGCCGCCGTCTACTGCCTGCACGTCTTTCGCGCCCAGTTTGCCCAGCTCGCCGGCGAGCAGGGACTCCAGGCCGCGCGGGCACGGCGCGAAAAAATGCTCCATGGAAAAGGCGAGGTCGGGAACCGGTCAAGCGCCGGCGTGCACGACGGGATTCGACAGGATGCCGATGTCCTCCTGGATCACCTCGACGCGATCGCCGTGCTGCAAAGACGGTTCGGTCGCATTGTCCGTGCCGAGCCAGACCACGTCCCCCGGCCAGAGGGTCATGTATTTGGAGATCTGAGAAATGTAGTGCTGCGCCGAGAACAGCATCTTGCCGGTGTGGTATTCGGAAACCTTCTTACCGTTGACGTTGATCGCGATGGTGAGATCCATGGGATCGAGTTCGGTCACGATGAAGGGGCCCATCGGCTTGAACGTATCGCAGTTCTTCGCGCGCCACAGCGTGCGATCGGTTTTCTGCCAGGTGCGCTCGCTTACGTCATTGCCCAGCGTGTAGCCCAGAACACAGGAGAGCGCTTCCGCCTCGGAAAGATTGCGGGCTGCCTTGCCGATTACCGCGACCAGCTCGCCTTCGAACTGCACCGGGCCCGGTGAGTCTGCTGGAATGACGATTGCCTCGCCGGCTGGAATGAGCGCGTTGGGCGAGCGGTAGCCTATGTCGGCCTTGTCCGGCGGCTTGCGGTTGCCGCCGGTGCGCTGGTTCGCCCACTCGATGTGGGCCGCATAATTCAGCCCGGCGCAATAGAAGTTGGACGGCATGCATGGCACCAGCAGCTGCAGCCCCGCGAGCCGATGGCGCCTCTCGGTTCTCCGATAGGTCTTGAAGGGCGACCCGTCGAGCTCGTAGACGTCATCGCCCTCGACAACCCCATAAAACGCGGTGGCATCGAGTGCAAAACGACCCAGTTTCATGTGCTATCTCCGGAAGGGCGCCGCCTGGTCGAGCGGCACGAAGACTTCGTAGCTTACACGGTTGCGGCCATTGCGGGACTTCTCCAAACGCGTGATACGGCCTGCGAGCTGCGCGCCGCGATCGAGCTGGCGCGCGAGATGGCTGTTTTCGCGTCGCGGGACGTAGCCGATCGGGTGTCCGCGCCACTCTACCCGCACGGCGTGCGCATCGTGCGGATTGTCCACATCGCGCACGAGCGCCAATGGATCGCCCACTTTCATGTCGTTCCAGATGCTGCGGCCTGCGTAATGCCGGAAACCGGCCAGCGCGGAGTGCTGCACGACAACCTGTACAAGCGGCTCCGCGAACGCCGGAGCGAGCGCACCGAGCATGCAGACAATAAGTGGAAGGTGCGGCCTCATTGTGAATAAAAACGGCTTGCAGTCCGTCCGGATGACCGGGACCGCTGACGACTGCCGGTTTACGTCAGCAGTCGCCGCCGCGTCAGCACCAGGGCGATGTAGAAGCCGACGACAGCATAGACGGTGAGCACGATGACGTGCATCGTCGCCGCGGCCGGGACCGCACCGTTCATCAACGGGCGCGCAATGCTGACGGCGTGGGTGAGGGGCAAGACCTGCGCCACGGCTTGCAGCCAGGCGGGAAGCTGCTCGACCGGAAAGAAAACGCCGCACACCAGCATCATCGGTGTAATCACCAATGTGAAGTAGTACATGAAGAAATCGTAGCTCGGCGAGAGCGCCGTCATGATGAGCCCGAGGCCGGCGAAGGCAAGTCCGGTCAGAAAGATGAGCGGCACGACGAGCAGCGCGTAAGGCGAGACGACAAGTCCCAGTGCCCAGGCGACCAGCAGCACCGCCATGCCGGAAAGAAAGCTCTTGCTCGCAGCCCAGGCCACTTCGCCCAGCACCACGTCGTCGAGCGTGATCGGTGCGTTGAGGATCGCATCCCAGGTTTTCTGCACGTGCATGCGGGAGAAGCCGGAGTACATGACCTCGAACGAGGCGCTCATCATGGTGCTCGAACATACCGTCCCGGCCGCGAGAAACGCGATATAAGACATGCCGCCCACTTCGGGCAGCATGGCGCCGAGCCCATAGCCCAGGCCCAGCATGTAGAGCATCGGATCTGCGAGGTTGCCGAGTATGGATGGCACCGCGAGCTTGCGCCACACCAGCCGGTTGCGGCGCCACACATGGATGAACCGCCCGCTCAATCCGGGCAGCGCCAGTTCCTTCGAAGTCATTTCGTTCTTCCTAGTCGCGCAACTCGCGACCGGTCAGCTTGAGGAACACATCTTCGAGGTTCGCCGGACGATGGAGGTAACGCAGGTCCTCGCGCCGGTCGAGATCGTGCACCAGTCCGGCCGCGTCGTGCGTATAGCAGAAAATCGTCTCGCCGGTGCGCTCGCAGCGCTCGGCGGTTCGAGCGCCGACTTGGGCAGCCCAATTTTCCGCATTCTCCCCATAGACCTCCACGACCTGCGGTTCGAT
>DATFGD010000060.1:0-3136 GCA_035249725.1 Burkholderiales bacterium | reverse complement strand
GGCGTCGATCTCGGTCTCTGGAGACCGGCCGCGCGCACTACGCGGGATGAGTCGGCGGCAGTTACCCGATACGTATTCGTCGGGCGGCTCGTGGACTGGAAAGCCGTCGACCTGCTGCTGTTCGCCTTCGCGCGCGCCCGCGCTCATGCCCCGATGAGCCTTCTCATCATCGGCGACGGTCCCGAGCGGCGCTCGGTGGAGCAACTGGCCGTGGAGCTCGGGGTGCTGACCGCGGAGAGCGACCCTGCGGCAGGCAAGGTGCGCTTCTGCGGCTGGCTGTCCCAGGCAGACTGCGCGCAGACCCTGCACAGATGCGATGCACTGGTACTGCCCAGTCTCATGGAATGCGGCGGCGCCGTCGTGCTCGAAGCAATGGCGATGCAACTTCCGGTGATCGCAACGGCCTGGGGCGGCCCCGCGGATTATGTTGATGCTTCCTGCGGCATCCTGGTGGAGCCGGCGTCGCAGGAAGGCTTCGTCGACGACTTCGCGTCCGCCCTGGTAAGGCTTGCCCGGTGCACGCCCGACGAGCGGGCGGCCATGGGGAAGGCCGGGCGAGCCAGGGTGGTCCGCCATTTCGACTGGGATGCCAAGCTTGACCGGATCCTTGACATCTATCGCGATGTGCTAACCGCATGAATACAGTCGCGTCGACCCGTGCGGCAGCAAGGCAGGAGCCGCCGATTTGCTCATTGGCGGGAGTCGTGGCCGCCGGGCGCGGCATCGCCGCCTGCCACGTCAAGGCGAACAAATCGGAGCTGAAGACAAGAATCGGATGCGATGTGGTTGACGGAACCCTCAATGTCGTTCTGCAACGCCCGGTGAAGTTCGAGCGCAAAAGTGCCATCACCGTTACCGTCGGAAACGAAACCAGATATCTCTGGAGGGGATCGCTGCAGGGTACGCCGGTGTGGCTTTACCGGTGGCTCCGCACCCCTTTGCACATCGTAGAGCTGCTTTCGCCGGTTCACTTGCGAGACGCCTTCGGCTTGCAGGATGGAGATGACATCTGCATCGAAATCTGTGCAGATGACATAGCGCCACTTCCCCTTTCCGCCAGACTCGCCTGGGCCGTTGTGTGGGCAGGACGGAGCACATGGTTTTACAAAAGCGAGCAGTACTATGTCCGTACCTCCCGGCTATGCAATGCGTTCGGAGCCGCGCAGGGGAAGGACGCCCTGCTTCCGAGGATCGTTCGCCAAGCCAGGAGGCGGATCAAGCGTACGCCGTACATAGGGCCGCTCGCCGCGCATCTTAAAACCGCGGCGGATAAGCGTTTGAAGAGTGGACCGTCTCCTTACGTTTTTCAGCGCATAGCGATCAGTGATTCGGACGATTCCCAGGCGCTCGCTCGCAAGAAGGTCCGGAACCTCCTCAACTACACCAAGTTAAGCGGCTCGTCCTATGCAGCATTCCACTATCCCGCGGGTTACCACTCCATTGACCTGAACGGCCATTTCATAAGAGGCCAGCGCGATCCTGCGAGAAGGCTGGCAGCAACGAATGTCGATTTTCGAGGGAAAACAATCCTGGACATCGGATGCAACCAAGGCGGAATGCTGCTTCCGCTTGCTGGCAGCCTTAGATGGGGGGTTGGCCTCGACTACGATCCACGAATGATCAATGCTGCCAACAAAATCAGCTCCGTGCTGCAGGCGGATCGCCTGCACTTCTACGTCTTCGATCTCGAGAAAGAACCGTTGGCCTTGATAAGCGACTTTCTCCCAGATTCCAAGGTCGACATCGTCTTCTTGCTCTCCGTCTGCATGTGGATCAAGAACTGGGAGCAAGTGATCCTGTTTGCTGCGCATGTTTCAGAGTCGATGCTGTTTGAGACCAACGGCGACCCGGACCAGCAGGTGGCTCAAAGGCGCTGTCTTGCCAAGTTGTATGGCAGCGTGACCACGCTTAGCGAAGCGTCCGAAGACGACCCAGAACAGAAGAGCCGGATGTTGCTGCTGTGCCGCGATGTCATTTCATCGGGCTAGCGCGGGCCGGAACATGGCTCTGGCAGACCGCCCCTACAGATTCGGGTTCCTGCTGAACACCACGATCGGGAACATGACCCGCTACATCAACTTGCGGAAGTACGCGGAACGAGACGACGAAGTCGCGTGCACGTGGGCGCCCGTCAGCCATTACACGCCGCCGGAACTGCGCACTGCCCTTCGCCTGTTGCCCGAGCCGCTCTTCATGCGCGCCCGCTTGCTCCAGCAAGCCATGCCTGTCCTCGGGCGACTTCACCGCTTCGACGCCGTCATGATCCATCTTTTCGAGGCGGATATCCTATCCGCGCTTCGCGGCTATTTTTGCAGCAAGCCGGTGCGCATCGTCAGTACGGACGAGGCACCCATCACCAACCGAGACACTCATCCCTTATATCCACAGGAGCTCGCAAAGGGCGTCTGGCGAAGCAATATGCGTCTGGCGCTGGACCGTTGGCGCATCCGGCGCACCGATTACTTCATTCCATTCTCCCACTGGGTGGCCGGCAACCTTACGGAGTGCGGCGCGCCAAAGGAGCGCGTCTATCCTCTGCACGTCGGCCTTGACTTGGATATCTGGACCTCGGCACCCCGTCTGGCTGGACGCAGCGGAGATAGAGTCAAGATCCTGTTCGTCGGCGCCGATTTCGACCGGAAGGGCGGCGCGCTGCTGCTCGAAGTGTTCAACTCGCACTTCCGAGACCGCGCCGAACTTCATCTCGTGACCAAGCAGGCACCGGAAAGCCTGCCGGCGCACGTTCATGTCTACGCCGATTTCGAACCCAATGACCACCGCCTGGTGAGCCTTTATTCGCAGGCGGACATGCTCGTGGTCCCCACCACCGCCGACACGGGTCCGCTATGGGTGTTCATGGAGGCAATGGCCATGCGATTGCCCATCATCGGCACGGACACGGGGGCCAACACCGAGCTCCTTCGACACGGCGAGACCGG
The DNA here is from genome assembly GCA_035249725.1 of Burkholderiales bacterium. GTDB lineage: Bacteria > Pseudomonadota > Gammaproteobacteria > Burkholderiales > SG8-41 > DSOT01. Next base: position 197 of record DATFGD010000060.1, on the reverse strand, counting down.
GTTCGTCGTGAAAATCGGGAACGGGGAAGCTCTGACAACTGCCATCGACAGCCTCGTCGACGACCCGGGCAAGCGCCGGGCCATGGGCGAGCGCGGACGCGCTCTTATCGAAACGAAATACAGCGCGCGTGTCAATGTCCCGCTGATCATCCGCGCCATGAAAGATGTGGTCGATGCGTCGAGGCGCCCGCTCATTG
>DATFGD010000059.1:0-2834 GCA_035249725.1 Burkholderiales bacterium | reverse complement strand
CGTTCGCGACGAATCGCGGCGCCCAGTGGTGGATCGCGGTCTCGACCTTGGGATCGCGAGCCTGGACGGCGCCCTGCTTGGATTCATCCATGGCGATATGTGGGGCTACGAACAGTGTCAGGGATGCGGGAAGCGCGGCTTCCCCGTGGTATTGAGATGATACAGCGCCGCGATGAAGACGTTGAAACCGTTGCGCTCACCGGCTTGAAGGCGGGGTTGCCGTGGACGTGTATGGCGAATGCCCAAGCGGCTTTGTCGATCATCGGGGATTACGCTCGATGACATCAACGCGCCCCGATCGCCCGCTCGTAATAGGTGAGATCCATGTACCGCTCGGGATCGCCCTTGGGCAACGCCAGACTCTCTGCATCCCACACGACATCGATCACTTGCCGCAGGCCTTCTTTTCGAATTTCGGGCCGCGGGCGCTGAACGAACTGATCGAATGCATCTGCAGCGGCCTCGGCATCGAGGTCGAGCCGCGAACGCACGATTTCAATCGCTTGCTCTTTATGGGCGGGATCGCGCAGCCATGCGAAAGCCGCGTTCATGCCACGGATGAATGATACCAGTGCGGGCGCGTTCGCCGTGGCCCAACTGCGGCGCGCCGCCGCGATCGATCCGGTATAGGTGGGAAAGTATTGCGCCGTCGTGCCGAGGCTGCCGAAGCCGGTCGACAGGAGGTCGCGGTCGAATGGCGGGTTCAGAAGACTCGCCGCCGCATTGCCGTCGCGCAACGCATCGTGCCGTTCGCGCGAGCCGCCGATTTCGCCAAAGACATAGTCGCCATTGTCGAGGCCTTTCTCGGAGAGCAGCCGCCGCAGCAGCAGCGCGTATCCGGACCGCGCACCATCCACGGCAATCACCTTGCCTCGCAGGTCATCGAACGACCGGATGCCGGGGGCGACGACGAGCGTGAGCTCCGGCGCATGCGCAAGTGCCATGAACATGAAGAGGTCGCCGCCTTCCTCCACCGCTCGTACGACGTGGTCGCACTGCTGAAATCCGATATCGAAGGTACCCGACTTAAGCGCATCCAGCTGTTTCGCCGAGAAGCGCGTAAGGGTCACTTCGACGTCGACACCGGCTCTGGAAAAGAGACCCTGGTCGAGCGCGGCGTAGAGGGGCCATGTGTTAAGGCCTTCCGAAATGATGGCGAGGCGGACGTGAGGCAGGCTGGACCTCGGCGCGGGGGCGGCGAGGAGACATCGATAACAGGCGCGGACAAATTCGATCGGGCCAGCGTGGAGCAGCACGCAGTCCTCCTGGGTTTTTGTGAGTCGCTTTTGGAACGGCTGCACAGCGCTCACTTCGGAAAGCTTCGCCCTGCGCGCCCGGAATGTTATGCGGGTGCCAAACCAATTGTCAACATCGGACAGGATTGGTTAGCGCCGCTTTACTGGCGCCACAGCGTTTCATCGCGCAAGCTCATTAGACCAATTTCCATGATTGGTTTATCATCCCGAGCACCTTGAAGAACGAAGTGGGAAACCCGGACACTCTCACTGCCCCACCCACGGGCGCACAGCGCATACGTGAATTCATCGCTGCCGCTGCCGTGGATGGCATGCTTGCGCCCGGCGCGCGCCTGCCGACTGAACGCGAGCTTGCGAAGCGGTTCGCGGTGCCGCGCAATGCGGTCCGCAAGACACTGTCCCAGTTAGAGGCCGAAGGGTCGATCACGCGCCATGTCGGGCGCGGGACGTTTCTCGCAATGCGCGCGGATAGCGCGGCGCACGATTTGGACAGCGCTTTCCAGACCAGCCCTGCGGAGTTGATGGAAGCGCGGCTGCGGATGGAACCGGCCCTTGCTGAGTTGATCGTAACGAACGCCACCCCGGCCGATTTCGAGCGCATGGAAATGTGCCTCGACAAGGCGGAGCGCGCCACCACTCTGAACGAGTTCGAGCTGTGGGACGCCGCGCTCCATCAGGCGATCGCGAAAGCGACGCATAACCGCTTCGTCATCCGCGTACTCGACATGGTTACGGCCGTGCGGCAGCAGGCCGAGTGGGGCAAGCTCAAAGACCGCATCGTGACGCCGGAACGCCGTATCCAATACCAGGAAGAACATCGCAACATCGTGCGCGCACTGCGCGAACGCGATGCCGAGCGCGCCCGCGCTTTCATCATCATCCATTTGCAGCACGCCCGCCGCAACCTGTTCGGTTTCTGATCAGACCTCGCTTTGCGGGCATAATGCCCGCATGGAGATGTCATTCGTCTCGGCCGTCGTCATCCTGCTGCTCGTCATGGATCCGGTCGGGAATATCCCGCTCTTCGTGGCCTTGCTCCGACCGGTCGATCCAGCGCGGCGCACATTTGTAATCCTGCGCGAATGCGGCATCGCCTTCGTGGTGTTGCTGGTGTTCGTCTTCTTCGGCGATGCCATCCTGAGTATCCTGGGCCTTTCGGGTTCCGCGCTGCATATCGCCGGCGGCCTCATCCTGTTCCTCATCGCATTGCGGATGATCTTCCGCCGACCCGAGGGCTTGTTTGGAGACGTCATCAGCGGCGAACCTTTCATCGTCCCGCTTGCGATCCCCTCCATCGCGGGGCCCACAGCGATTGCGACCGTCATGCTTATGGTGTCGCGCGCGCCGCACCGCATGCTGGAATGGGTGGCCGCCGCGACCGTTGCCATGGTTATAACGCTGGCGCTGCTGCTCTTTGCCGAGCGGCTGAGCAAGGTCATCGGCGAGCGCGGCCTGATCGCCTCCGAGCGTCTCATGGGTCTGATCCTGACGGCGATTGCGGTGGAGATGCTGCTTCAGGGAATACAGAGCTTTATCCGGCAGCTCTGACGGTTTCCGCGACGCTTCCCCGAGGGCGCG
>DATFGD010000058.1:0-2880 GCA_035249725.1 Burkholderiales bacterium | reverse complement strand
GGGAGCCGAAGATTACCGTGCATTGACTGGACAGTACGCCGCCATTGCCGTGCGCGCCGGAACGCGGAGCAGGGATCGGCGCAACGCGGAGCAGGGTCCCGTTTGCGGGATGCGACCGTGGAGCCGATCGGGGGCGCGTCGACTTGATGCCGATCCCATGCGCGTCTTCGGGGTCAGATCCCAGAGGGGCCCGCTTCCACCCTGCGACGCGCCCATTTATGGGGATGCGACCGTGCAGGCGCGCATCGCACGGCACTCACAGGACGGCATCGGAGCCGAAGATGACGGTGCATTGACTGGACAGTACACCGCCATTGCCGTGCGCCAGCGCGACATCGCAGCCCTTGATCTGGCGCTGCCCGCATTCGCCACGGACCTGACGCACTGCCTCGATCATGACGAGCAGCCCGTACATCCCGGGGTGACAATAGGATAGGCCGCCGCCGCTCGTATTGACGGGTAGTTTTCCGCCCGGCGCGATCGTGCCGCCCGACACGAAGCGGCCGCCTTCGCCTTTCGCGCAATAGCCCAGATCCTCGAGAAAAAGGATCGGGGTGATGGTGAAGGCGTCGTAAAGCGAGAGCATCTTGACGTCCGCCGGCTTTAACTTTGCCATCCCGAACGCCTTCGGTCCGGATTCCGCTGCAGCCGTCACCGTGAGATCCGGCATGTTCGAGATCGTCGCGTGGCTCAGCGCCTCGCCTACGCCCAGGACGTAGACCGGCTTTTTCTTCAGCGACTTGGCGCGCGCCGCCGAGGTGAGTATCAATGCACCGCCGCCATCGACCACGAGACAGCAATCACGCACGGTGAAGGGATAGCTCACCATGCGCGCGTTCAGCACCTGTTCGATGGTCAACGGCTCCTTTTCCCAGGCCTTGGGATTCATGAGCGCCCATTTGCGGGCGGCTACTGCAACCTCCGCGAGCTGCTCGCGCGTCGTGCCGTACTGGTGCATATGGCGCGAGGCGGCCATGGCGTAGGCGCTGATGGGTAAGAGGGGCCGGTAAGGCGATTCATAGGGATTGAATTCCCGCGGCGATGCTGCAGCGCGGGACACCGAGCGCTGCGTGCTGCCATAGGCGATCACCGCGACTTCGCAAAGTCCGAGCTGGATCGCGGCCTGCGCGTGTGCCACATGCGACATGAACGACGAACCGCCGATCTGCGTGCCGTCGAAGCATTTGGGTTTGATGCGCAGATACTCGGCGAGCGCCATCGGCGCGACGCGCACCTGCGTTGCGGCGGAAAAAATCCCGTCGACGTCGGAAAGCTCGAGCCCGCAGTCTTCAAGCGCACGCATCGTCGCCTGCGCCATGAGGTCGACCGGGCTGGTATGGGGCGCGACCTGACCGAGATCCGATTCGGCGACGCCGATGACGGCGACGCTGCCACGCTCAAGTCCGCTCATTTGTTCCTCCCTTCACCACCCCCGCCGCGTTGCGGCGATCCCTCCTTATGAAGGAGGGGAGTGAATATGGGGTAGGTCGGTAATTTGTCGTCGCCGGGATGCATTCTCACTTTCACGCGCATGCCGATTTTCACCTGCATCGGATCGATCTCTTCGACCCGGCTCATCATGCGAAAGCCCTCATCGAGATCGATGAGCGCGACGTTGAGCGGCGCCTCGTTTCGATAGTGGATGACGGTCGTCGCATAAACCGTGCCGAGTCCCTTGGACACGCGCCATTCGAGGTTCGGACTGCCGGTGCGCGGCGCGACCGCCCGCGGGAAAAACACGGGCGTCTTGTCGTCCGCGCATACCTGGTAGGCGAGTTCGCCCTTCTTGCAGTGCTCGTAGTAGGTACCGAGCGGCGAGTGCTGCATCAAATCACTCATCATCTTCTCCTATGAAACTGGCTTCCATTCACTTTCTTGGGGCTTCCGTTCACGTTTTTCCTTGGACTTCCGTTCCCGCTTTTCCTTGGCCTTCCGTTCACGTTCTTCCCCGGGCCTTCGTTTCCGTTCCTTGGTCTTTCAGTACGATAAGCGCGTCGGCGGCGACGACGCCGTGGCCCGCGCTGCGCACAAACAGCGGGTTTACATCGATTTCAGAGATGCGGTCGGCGTGGTCGGCGATGAGTTGTGACGTGCGCGCGAGCGTTGCGGCGAGCGCTTCGATGTCGAGCGGTGGCTGGCCGCGGTATCCCTGGAGCAGCGGTGCCCCTTTGATTTCGCAGATCATCTCGCGTGCGGCGGCTTCGTCGAACGGCGCAAAGCGGTGCGTCACGTCCTTCATGAGCTCGGTAAAGATGCCGCCCAGTCCGAAGGCGACGGTCGGGCCGAAATACGCGTCGTTCACCGCGCCGACGATGACTTCCAGCCCGGAGGCCATTTCCTGCACCAGCACGCCCTCGATGCGCGCGTTGGGGCGATGAGCACGTGCGGCCGCGATTACATTGCGCGCTCCCTGTTTCAAACTCGCGAGATCGGTAATGTCGAGCCGCACCGCGCCTGCTTCGGTCTTGTGCGGCACATCCGGCGATTCGATTTTCATCGCGAGCGGAAATGCGAGCGGCGGCGTCTGCAGCGCCTCCACCTCCGCTTCGCTCAGGAGCTTCTCCTTGACCACGGGAATGCCGTAGCGCGCGAGCACTTGCTTGGCCCGATGCTCGCCGAGCGTGGCGGTGTTCTCCGGAAGGTCGAGATCGAAGCGCGGTACGACGCGTTTGAACGGGCGCTTGGATGTAGCGGCGTACGCGCGCGTCTTCTCCGCAAATTCCGAGACCGCAGCCATCGCGGCAACCGCGCGCCCCGGCGCCATGATGCACGGCACGCCATTCTCCTCCAGATAGCGCATCACCTCGCCGTTGTCGTCCGGCGCAGTGGGCCAGTTGAGCACGAGCGGTTTGTCGGTCTCGCGCAGCACCTCGAGCAGAC